>NZ_CP043311.1:452500-597500 GCF_008807375.1 Pseudomonas lalkuanensis
GCTTTGCATGGGGTCCCGAGGGGTTACAAAATTTAATCGCGTGTTTAATTTGATTGTTTTTTGATCGCAACTTCCCAAGGCCCGCTACGCCTGCCTCCGGCATCGCCGCCCACACCTTATCCACAGTGCGTTGCACAGTTTCTGGGGGCGGTTGGTTCGGCAAGCGCCTGAAACGGCTCAAGAAATGTCCATTTCCCTGCACGCGCCGCAGCGCCCGGGCCCCAGCCGTGGCTCTACAGCTTATCCACAGCATCATCCCCGGTTTCTGTGGGCGAGGGCGGTGGGCCAGTACATTTTCGGGTCGGATACAGACAGATTTCGCTGAGGCGGGATGGGGAGAATCCAGTTGTGCAGGCCTGCGGCCTGATTCGCGAATGAATTCGCCCCCACACATCGCTCCTAAATTGCCTCCAAGCGGGGAAACGACATGGCCATCAGCGTGTTCGACCTGTTCAAGATCGGTATCGGCCCTTCCAGCTCGCACACCGTGGGGCCGATGCGGGCGGCGGCGCTGTTCGCCACGGCGCTGCGCGAGCGCGGCCTGCTGGCGCAGGTGAAACGGGTGGAAGTACGCCTGTACGGCTCGCTGTCGGCCACCGGCGTTGGCCACGGCACCGACCGTGCCACCCTGGTGGGGCTGATGGGTGAATGGCCGGACCAGGTCGACCCGAAACAGATCGCCCCGCGCATCGAGGCGCTGAAGGCATCCCGCGAACTGCTGCTGGACGGCAGCCACCCGGTGGCCTTCGACTGGCAGCGCGACCTGCTGCTGCTGGAAGAGAACCTGCCGTATCACCCCAACGCCATGACCCTGATCGTCGAAGGCGAAGGCGGTGAACTGCATCGCGACACCTACTACTCCATCGGTGGTGGCTTCGTTGTCGACGAGGCCCAGGCGAAGTCCGGGCAACTGGATCAGGACGCCACCGAACTGCCTTACGACTTCTCCAGTGCCCAAGAGCTGCTGGAACTCTGCCAGCGCCACGACCTGCGCATCTCCGAACTGATGCTGGCCAACGAGAAGGCCTGGCGCAGCGAGGCGGAGATCCGTGCCGGGCTGCTGAAGCTGTGGGACGCCATGCAGGAATGCGTACGCAACGGTCTGGGCGAGGAAGGCATCCTTCCCGGCGGGCTCAACGTGCGTCGTCGTGCGGCCAAGCTGCACCGCAGCCTGCAGGAGCTGGGCAAGCCGAACGTGATCGGCTCGACCATGAGCGCCATGGAGTGGGTGAATCTCTACGCCCTGGCGGTGAACGAGGAGAACGCCGCCGGCGGGCGCATGGTCACCGCCCCGACCAATGGCGCGGCGGGGATCATCCCGGCGGTGCTGCACTACTACATGCGCTTCAATCCCGAGGCGACCGACGACGACGTGGTGCATTTCTTCCTCGGCGCCGCCGCCGTCGGCATCCTGTGCAAGAAGAACGCTTCGATCTCCGGTGCCGAAGTCGGCTGCCAGGGTGAAGTCGGCTCGGCCTGCGCCATGGCCGCCGCCGGGCTGGCGGAAGTGCTGGGGGCCACCCCGGCGCAGCTGGAGAACGCCGCCGAGATCGGCCTTGAACACAACCTTGGACTCACCTGCGACCCGGTGGGCGGCCTGGTGCAGGTGCCGTGCATCGAGCGCAACGCAATTGCCGCGGTGAAGGCGATCAACGCGGCGCAGATGGCGCTGCGTGGCGACGGCGAGCACTTCATCTCGCTGGACCGGGTGATCCGCACCATGCGCGACACCGGCGCCGACATGCACGACAAGTACAAGGAAACCTCGCGCGGTGGCCTGGCGGTGAGTGCTGTGGAGTGCTGATGCCATGACCGCCTGCCAAGCCCTGCCGACGTCTGAGCACCGCTTCGAATCCATTGGTTTCCTGCTGTTGGAAGGCTTCAGCCTGATCGCCCTGGCCGGCTCACTCGAACCGCTGCGCCTGGCCAACCAGCAGCCCGGAGCGGGCCGTTATCGCTGGTGCATCCTGACGTGCAACGGCAACCCGGTGCGCGCCGGCAACGGCATGCAGCTGACGCCCGAAGGCAGCCTCGCCGAGGCAAGTGGGCTGGACGCCCTGATTCTCTGCGGCGGCGACAGCGTTCCGCCCGCCCACGCCGGATTGCTCGCGCAACTCCGCGACCTGGCCGCCCGCGGCGTGAAGCTGGGCGCGCTGGAATCCGCCCGCACACTGTTGGTCGAAGCCGATCTGCTTCCGTGCGGCGATAACGCTCCGACCTGGGCCAGCCGCATGAGCCTGCGCGAAGCCCTGGCCAGTGCCCAGCCCAAGCTGCAGGAGGTGATCGCGCTGATGGAGGCGAACCTGGAGGAACCTCTCGACCTCGACGACCTGGCCAGCTTCGTCGAACTGTCGCGTCGTCAGCTCGAAAGGCTGTTCCAGAAGTACCTGCGCTGCTCGCCATCGCGGCACTACCTGAAACTGCGCCTGTTGCGCGCCCGCCAGCTGCTGCGCCAGACGGCGATGCCGGTGGTGCAGGTGGCTTCCGGTTGCGGCTTCCTTTCCCCGCAGAACTTCTCCAAGTGCTACCGCGAGCATTTCGGCATTCCGCCCAGCAACGAGCGACTCGACAAGCCGCAGCTCTGCCGCAGCGCCATGCACTGATACCGAGTGACACCACCTTCGGGCCCGCCCGTGCCTGGCAGCACGGTTCGGGCCTGTTTTTTTTGGGGTGGGGTATCGACATGGCACAGGGCGTTTCCCGTTCAGGAGCGAACTCATTCGCCAAGCAGGTCGAAGATCCGCCAATGGGCCATTCAGGTGGTGCAGCTGCGCTGCCCCTGGCGAATGAATTCGCCCCCACAGAAGAGCGGTTCGCTCCTGCCGGCAAGCCTGAGTCAGCCCACCTTCCCTCATCCCAACCCGCTGGGAGAGGGGGGGGAGGAGGGTGGCTGAGCGCCTCTCGGGCTTCCATGTTCCCCCTGCGGATCTGACCAACTTCGGGTCGGATTCGTACAAAAAGTGGCGGAGGGCTTCTGTTGCAATGCTTTCCAACGGCCCACCAGCCCGGTGTGTCGAGTCAGTGGAAAACAACAAGGGTTCACCGCCATGCAAATGCCCAAGACGCTCCGCATCCGTAACGGCGACAAGGTTCGCTCCACCTTCTCCGCCCAGGAATACGCCAATCGCCAAGCCAGGCTGCGCGCCCACCTGGCGGCGGAGAACATCGACGCCGCGATCTTCACCTCGTACCACAACATCAACTACTACTCCGACTTCCTCTACTGCTCCTTCGGCCGCCCCTACGCGTTGGTGGTGACCCAGGACGACGTCATCAGCATCAGCGCCAACATCGACGGCGGTCAGCCGTGGCGCCGCACCGTCGGCACCGACAACATCGTCTACACCGACTGGCAGCGCGATAACTACTTCGCCGCCATCCAGCAGGCGTTGCCGAAGGCCCGCCGCATCGGCATCGAACATGACCACCTGAACCTGCAGAACCGCGACAAGCTGGCCGCGCGCTATCCGGACGCCGAGCTGGTGGACGTGGCCGCCGCCTGCATGCGTATGCGCATGATCAAATCCGCCGAAGAGCACGTGATGATCCGCCACGGCGCGCGCATCGCCGACATCGGTGGTGCGGCGGTGGTCGAAGCCCTGCGCGACCAGGTACCGGAATACGAAGTGGCGCTGCATGCCACCCAGGCCATGGTTCGCGCCATTGCCGATACCTTCGAGGACGTGGAGCTGATGGATACCTGGACCTGGTTCCAGTCCGGCATCAACACCGACGGCGCGCACAACCCGGTGACCACCCGCAAGGTGAACAAGGGCGACATCCTCAGCCTCAACTGCTTCCCGATGATCGCCGGCTACTACACCGCGCTGGAGCGCACCCTGTTCCTCGACCACTGCTCGGACGACCACTTGCGCCTGTGGCAGGTCAACGTCGAGGTGCATGAAGCCGGCCTGAAGCTGATCAAGCCCGGTGCGCGTTGCAGCGATATCGCCCGCGAGCTGAACGAGATCTTCCTCAAGCACGACGTGCTGCAGTACCGCACCTTCGGCTACGGCCACTCCTTCGGCACGCTCAGCCACTACTACGGCCGCGAGGCCGGATTGGAACTGCGCGAGGACATCGACACCGTGCTGGAGCCGGGCATGGTGGTGTCGATGGAGCCGATGATCATGCTGCCGGAAGGCCTGCCGGGCGCCGGTGGCTATCGCGAGCACGACATCCTGATCGTCAACGAGAACGGTGCCGAGAACATCACCAAGTTCCCCTACGGCCCGGAGAAAAACATCATCCGCAAATGACCGACCCCACGCCCGCGCAGGCCGACACTGCGCGGGCCGTGGCCACAACAAGAATCGACGCGCGGCATTCCGGGGCCAGGCCCCGTGCACGCGCCGACCTTTGACTACCCGCTGCCGAAATCACCACAACAACAGAGGTAAAGGCGATGGTCAGGTTTGTTTCAGGGCCGCTCCCTCGGGGAGCGGCCGACTCAGTGTGCTGCAACGACGGCCGGGGCGCTCCCGTCCATACTCCAGGCATCCAGGTGCATTTCCCCAGTGAAGGGGGTGCCCGATGAGCCTTTCCAACCAGTCCCTGGCCTACGGCCAGGCCGGCAGCCAGATGGCCAGCAGCGAGCGCAGCACCCTCCGCCGCGCGGCGACCGCCAGCTTCATGGGCAATTTCGTCGAGTGGTTCGACTACGCCGCCTACGGTTACCTGGCCGCGGTGATCGCGGTGGTGTTCTTCCCCGCTACTGACAAGACCACCGGCCTGCTGGCGGCCTTCGCGGTGTTCGCCATTTCCTTCATCGTCCGCCCCATTGGCGGCATCGTCTGGGGCCATATCGGCGACCGTTACGGCCGGCGTAACGCCCTGTCCCTGTCCATCCTCATCATGTCCGGCGCCACTTTCTGCATCGCGCTGCTGCCGACCTACGCCCAGGTGGGCATGCTTGCGCCGCTGCTGCTCCTGCTGATCCGCCTGGTGCAGGGCTTCTCCGCCTCGGGGGAATACGCCGGCGCGGCGGCCTTCCTCGCCGAGTACGCCCCGGACAACCGGCGCGGTTTCTATACCTGCCTGGTGCCGGCCAGTACGGCGGCGGGGCTGTTGTTCGGTTCGCTGTTCGCGGCGCTGCTCTATTCGCAGCTGGATACCGAGCAACTGCACAGCTGGGGTTGGCGCATTCCCTTCCTGCTCGCGGCGCCGCTGGGGCTGATCGGCCGCTACATCCGCCTGCACCTGCAGGACACGCCCAAGTTCCGCGAGATGGAACAGGCGATGGAGCGGAAGGAAGCCGAACACAAGGTGCCGATCCGCGAGTTGATGGGCGTGCATCGCAAGAAAGTGCTGGTGGCCATTGGCGTCACCTGCCTCAACGCGGTGGCCTTCTACCTGATCCTCAGCTACATGCCGACTTACCTCTCCACCGAGATGGGCATGACCGAGACCGACTCGTTCCTGGCGTCCACCGTGTCGCTGGCGACCTACATCGGTTTCATCTTCCTGATGGGCAAGCTGTCTGATCGTTTCGGTCGCAAGACCATGCTGATCGCCGCGTCGCTGCTGTTCCTCGGGCTCACGGTGCCGCTGTTCGGCCTGCTGGAAGGGCAGGGCTTCGTCTTCATCCTGCTGATCCAGATCGCCTTCGGCCTGATGCTGGCGATGAACGACGGCACGCTGCCGTGCTTCCTGGCCGAGGTCTTCCCGACGCGGGTGCGCTACAGCGGCTTCGCCTTCAGCTTCAACACCGCCAACGCCCTGTTCGGCGGCACCGCGCCCTTCATCGCCACCTGGCTGATCAGCCAGACCGGCGACAAGCTCGCCCCTGCCTGGATGCTGGTGGCGGCGGCGGTCGTGGCCCTGCTGGCGATGCTCTGCATCAGCGAGACGGCGCACCGCGCCCTGGCGGATGAGTGACCACTGGCGATCCTGCCAACTTCGGGTCGGATTCGTACAAAAACCAGCCATTCACTTCTGATGCAATGTCATGAGCGGAAGTCCGCCTGGCGCCGAAGATTCCTGGAGTATTTCGATGAGCAAGAGTGTTTTCGTAGGTGAGCTGACCTGGAAAGAGTACGAGGCACGTGTCGCGGCAGGTGACTGCGTGCTGATGCTGCCGGTCGGTGCCCTGGAACAGCATGGCCATCACATGTGCATGAACGTAGATGTACTGCTGCCCACGGCGGTGTGCCAGCGGGTCGCCGAGCGCATCGGTGCGCTGGTGCTGCCGGGCCTGCAATACGGCTACAAGTCCCAGCAGAAGTCCGGCGGAGGCAACCACTTCCCCGGTACCACCAGCCTGGACGGCGCCACCCTCACTGGCACGGTGCAGGACATCATCCGCGAGCTGGCGCGTCACGGCGTGCGCCGTCTGGTGCTGATGAACGGCCACTATGAGAACTCGATGTTCATCGTCGAAGGCATCGACCTCGCCCTGCGTGAACTGCGCTACGCCGGCATCCACGACTTCAAGGTGGTGGTGCTCTCCTACTGGGATTTCGTGAAGGACCCGGCGGTGATCCAGCGGCTCTACCCCGAGGGCTTCCTCGGCTGGGACATCGAGCACGGTGGTGTCTTCGAGACCTCGCTGATGCTCGCCCTGTATCCGGATCTGGTGGACCTGGAGCGCGTCGTCGATCACCCGCCCGCGACCTTCCCGCCCTACGACGTGTTCCCGGTGGACCCGGCGCGCACCCCGGCGCCGGGCACCCTGTCCTCGGCGAAGACCGCCAGCCGGGAGAAGGGCGAGCTGATCCTCGAGGTCTGCGTCCAGGGCATCGCCGACGCCATCGGCCAGGAGTTTCCGCGCGCCTGACCCGACATTGCGTCACCCCGAACAGAACAAGCGACTTCACAACTACAACAAAGGACCGCTGCGGCGGTCCGCGAGGAAGTTTCAGCTATGTCCAATTCAGACGCACACAAAGAGTACGGGCTCAGCCAGGTCAAGCCCGAGGAGCGCAGCTACGGCTTCGTCGACACGGTCTGGACCTGGTTCGGCTCCGGCATCAACACCGGTTCCTGGTTCTTTGGCGGCATGGCCGCCGCGCTGGGCATGGTCTTCGTCCTGCAATACAGCCTGCTCTGGCTGCCGCTGATGATGATCCCCTGGGCGGTGGTGGCCTATATCGGCTACCGCTACGGCGCCAGCACGGCCGTGGTTTCGCGCCCGGCGCTGGGCACAAAGGGCTCGCGCCTGACCGGTGTCGCGCAGTTCCTGGTGCTGATCGGCTGGCCCAGCGTGAACAGCTTCATCGCCGCCATTTCCCTCAGCCATGTGTTTGGAGCCGCCTTTGGCTGGCCGGTGTTCGGCCAACCCGGTTCCACCTGGCCGATGGTTTTCGGCATCCTGCTGACCGCCATTGCCCAGGGCGTGATCACCTTCCTCGGGCATGAGGCGATCCGCTATCTGGAGCGTGTGGCCGGCATCTTGTTGCTGGTGCTGGGCGCCTGGGTGACCCACGTGGTGCTGTCGCAGTGGGAGCTGAAGCAGATCATGGAGTTCAAGGTGGCGGCGCCGAGCCACAGCGTGGCCTTCTTCATCGACCTGGCCTTCGGCTTCTCCTGGACCTGGGCCCAGGTGGCGGACTTCTCGCGCTTCTCCAGGACCGGCACGGCGGCCAGCGTGGGCAGCTGGCTGGGGCTCAATGTCGGCCAGGGCTGGTTCATGGTGATCGGTGCCATCGGGGCCATCGGTGTGGCCTTGCAGAGCGGCTTCGTCGACCCGAACAACTCCGACCCCAGCTCCACCCTGGCGACCCTCGGCCTGGGCATGGTGTCGTTCCTGGTGCTGATCTTCGCCACCGTGAGTACCAACGTGACCGTGCTCTACGGCTCGGGCATGGGCCTGCTCGGCGCCTTCAAGGGCCTCACGCCGAAGAAGGCGCTGGCGATCATCGTCGTGCTGCAACTGGTGCTGTGCTTCGTGCCCATGGCCTTCGATTCCTTCCTGCACTACTTCGAAGCCTTCCTCGGGGTGATCGGCGGCATCTTCATTCCGCTCTGGACCATCATCCTGGTGGACTACTTCTGCGTGCGCGGCAAACGCCTGTCCGACCGTGACCTGTTCTCCGAAGCCGGTGGCGCCTACTACGGCAGCAATGGCTGGAACATGGCCGGGATCGCCTCGCTGGTGGTGGGCTTCGCCGTCTACTTCGTACTGGCCCATGTGTTCAAGGATGTCGCCGAGCAGATCACCGCGAGCTTCCCGTCGATCCTGGTGTCCGGCGTCGTTTACTGGTTGTTGGCGAAGAAGCCGGTGGTGGTGCTGAGCGGAGGTGTCGAGCGGGACGCCTGATTCAGAAGGTCGTGAATAGAAAACGCCGCCCCCGAGAGGAGGGCGGCGTTTTTGTTTCCGGCGAGCGGGTTCCGCTTTCTTGTGGGGGCGAATGAATTCGCCCCCACAGAAGCAGGCCCATAGAAGAGCGGCGCCATGTCAGAACTCAGGCGTGCAACGGACTCTGCTTGCGCTCCCCGCGCGGCGAATGGCCGAAGAAGCGGCTGTAGCACTTGGAGAAATGCGCCGGCGAGGCGAAGCCGCAGGCCAGGGCGATATCGCGGACCTGGGACTCGCTGCGCAGCAGCAGGTCGCGGGCGCGGTTCAGGCGCAGTTCCAGGTAGTACTGGCTGGGGGTGCGGTCCAGGTACTTGTGGAACAGCCGTTCCAGCTGGCGCACCGACACTTCGTTGAGCTGCGCCAGTTCTTCCAGCTCCAGCGGTTCCTCCAGGTTGGCTTCCATGATCGCGACGATCTGGCTCAGCTTCGGCTGGGCGTGGCCGAGCTTCTGTCGCAGCGGAACGCGCTGCTGCTCGCGGGCGCCGCGCATGCGGTCGCAGAGCAGCAGTTCGGCGGCGCGGGTGGCGATCTCCACGCCGTCGGGCTCGCGGGCGATCAGTTGCAGGGTCATGTCCATGGATGCGGTGCCGCCGGAGCAGGTGTAGCGGTCGCGATCCAGCTCGAACAGCTGGTTGGAAATGACGATGCCGGGGAACTTGTCCTTGACCTGCTCTATGTCTTCCCAGTGCACCGTGCAGCGGTAGCCCTTGAGCAGCTCGGCACTGGCCAGCAGGTGGCTGCCGGTGCAGATGCCGCCCAGCGCCACGTCGTGCTGGGACAGCTTGCGCACCCAGTTGAGCAGGCGGCGGTCATAGCGGGCCGGCATGGGGTTGGAACCGACGACGAACAGCGCGTCCAGTGCGGGCGCGTCGTCGAGGCTGTGGTCGGGGACCACCCGCATGCCATTGCTGGCTTGCACCGGTTCGCGGTCGGCGGCGATCAGCAGGGTGCGGAACAGCGTGCGCTTGGCGGCCAGGTTGGCCATGCGCAGGGTCTCGATCGCCGAGGCGAAGCCGATGGTGGTGAAGTTGGGAATCAGCAGGAAACCGAAGGTCTTCACTGCATTCGTCCGGGACTGGACCTGGATTTCGTCGACGGGCGGCGCCGCAAGGTTCGCAACAGCCATGGGTTCTTCCTCCACTGCATCGACTGTCGTTTTTGGGTATTGGCGGGTGAGGCAGGAGTCGAAATGCAGTTCTGTCTTTTTATTGTTCTGCAGCGCGGGAGCGGCCCTGCGCCGGGGTCCAGCTTACACCCATTCCAGGCCTGCATCAGCGGCGTACCTGCGCGATATCCGGGGGCTGGCGGAGAGGTCTTCGGTAATCGAACACTTTTCCGTCGCTGCCTGGGCAAGTTTGGGCATTTACACGTCGCAAACAGGCAAACGGGGTGTCGGACTAACTCGCACAATCGGCCGCAACAGGCTGGCACCGACCGTATTGCAGCGGCAGGCGCCAAGCCCCCAAAACAACAGAGACGACAGCGGGTTGTCGCAGGAGATCACCGATGTTCAGCAAGCAAGACCAGATCCAGGGTTACGACGACGAACTGTTCAGCGCGATGCAGGAAGAAGAGCACCGTCAGGAAGACCACATCGAGCTGATCGCCTCGGAAAACTACACCAGCAAGCGCGTGATGGAAGCCCAGGGCAGCGGCCTGACCAACAAGTACGCCGAAGGCTACCCGGGCAAGCGCTACTACGGTGGCTGCGAGTTCGTCGACAAGGTCGAGCAGCTGGCCATCGACCGCGCCAAGCAGCTGTTCGGCGCCGACTACGCCAACGTCCAGCCGCACTCCGGCTCCCAGGCCAACAGCGCCGTCTACCTGGCCCTGCTGAATGCCGGTGACACCATCCTCGGCATGAGCCTGGCCCACGGCGGCCACCTGACCCACGGCGCCAAGGTGTCGTCCTCCGGCAAGCTCTATAACGCCGTGCAGTACGGCCTGGACACCGCCACCGGCCTGATCGACTACGACGAAGTCGAGCGCCTGGCCGTCGAGCACAAGCCGAAGATGATCGTCGCCGGCTTCTCCGCCTACTCCAAGACCCTCGACTTCCCGCGCTTCCGTGCCATCGCCGACAAGGTGGGGGCGCTGCTGTTCGTCGACATGGCCCACGTCGCCGGCCTGGTCGCCGCTGGCCTGTACCCGAACCCGCTGCCCTACGCCGACGTGGTCACCACCACCACCCACAAGACCCTGCGCGGTCCCCGTGGCGGCCTGATCCTGGCGCGCAAGAACGAAGAAATCGAGAAGAAGCTGAACGCCGCCGTCTTCCCCGGCGCCCAGGGCGGCCCGCTGATGCACGTGATCGCCGCCAAGGCCGTGTGCTTCAAGGAAGCGCTGGAGCCCGGCTTCAAGGAGTACCAGGCCCAGGTGATCAAGAACGCCCAGGCCATGGCCGGCGTATTCATCAAGCGCGGCTACGACGTGGTCTCCGGCGGCACCGACAACCACCTGTTCCTGGTCAGCCTGATCAAGCAGGGCAAGACCGGCAAGGAAGCCGACGCCGCCCTCGGCCGCGCCGGCATCACCGTGAACAAGAACGCCGTGCCGAACGACCCGCAGTCGCCCTTCGTGACCTCGGGCGTGCGCATCGGCACCCCGGCCATCACCAGCCGTGGCTTCAAGGAAGCCCAGAGCACCGAGCTGGCCGGCTGGATCTGCGACATCCTCGACCATCTCGGCGATGCCGACGTGGAAGCCCAGGTGGCCAAGCAGGTCGCCGGCCTCTGCGCCGACTTCCCCGTCTACCGCTAATCCAGGAGTCCGAACATGCAACGTTATTCCGGCTTCGGTCTGTTCAAGCACTCCCTGAGCCACCACGAGAACTGGCAACGCATGTGGCGCAACCCGACGCCGAAGCCGGTCTATGACGTGATCATCGTCGGTGGTGGCGGCCACGGCCTGGCCACCGCCTACTACCTGGCCAAGGAATTCGGCGTGAAGAACGTCGCGGTGGTGGAGAAGGGCTGGCTGGGCGGCGGCAACACCGCGCGCAACACCACCATCGTCCGCTCCAACTACCTGTGGGACGAGGCGGCGCAGCTGTACGAGCACGCCATGAAACTGTGGGAAGGCCTGTCCCAGGACCTGAACTACAACGTGATGTTCTCCCAGCGTGGCGTCTACAACCTCTGCCACACCCTGCAGGACATGCGTGACTCGGCTCGCCGGGTCAACGCCAACCGCCTGAACGGCGTGGATGGCGAACTGCTGGATGCGCGCCAGGTAGCCGAGGAGATTCCCTTCCTCGACTGCAGCAAGAGCACCCGTTACCCGATCATGGGTTCCACCGTTCAGCGCCGTGGGGGCGTGGCCCGCCACGACGCCGTAGCCTGGGGCTACGCCCGTGCCGCCGACGCCCTGGGCGTCGACCTGCTGCAGAACACCGAAGTAATCGGTTTCCGCAAGCAGGATGGCGCGGTGATCGGTGTCGAAACCAATCGCGGCTTCATCGGCGCCAAGCGCGTTGGCGTGGTCACCGCCGGTAACTCCGGCCACATGGCCAAGCAGGCCGGTTTCCGTCTGCCGCTGGAATCCCACCCGCTGCAGGCCCTGGTGTCCGAACCGATCAAGCCGATCATCCACAGCGTGATCATGTCCAACGCCGTGCACGGCTACATCAGCCAGTCCGACAAGGGCGACCTGGTCATCGGTGCCGGTATCGACGGCTACAACGGCTACGGCCAGCGCGGCTCCTACGGGACCATCGAGCACACCCTGCAAGCCATCGTGGAGATGTTCCCGATCCTCTCCCGCGTGCGCATGAACCGTCAGTGGGGCGGCATCGTGGATACCACCCCGGACGCCTGCCCGATCATCTCCAAGACCCCGGTGAAGAACCTGTTCTTCAACTGCGGCTGGGGCACTGGCGGCTTCAAGGCCACTCCGGGCTCGGGCCACGTCTTCGCGGCGAGCCTGGCGCGTGGCGAGATGCACCCGCTGGCCAAGCCCTTCTCCATCGACCGTTTCCATACCGGCGCACTGATCGACGAGCACGGCGCCGCTGCCGTGGCTCACTAAGGAGAATCGCCATGCTGCACATTTTCTGCCCCTACTGTGGCGAGCTGCGCTCCGAAGAGGAATTCCACGCCAAGGGCCAGGCGCACATCCCGCGCCCCCTGGATCCGAACGCCTGCACCGACGAGGAGTGGGGCGACTACATCTTCTTCCGCGACAACCCGCGCGGCATCCACCACGAGCTGTGGGTGCACTCCGCCGGCTGCCGCAAGTATTTCAACGCCACGCGCCACACCGTGAGCTACGAAATCCTTGAAACCTACAAGATCGGTGAGAAACCCACTGTCACCGAGGCCAACGTCGGCGAGAAGAAAGCCGCGACCGCAGGAGTAACGGCATGAGCCAGGTCAACCGTCTTCCCAAGGGTGGCCGCGTCGATCGCAGCCAATCGCTGACCTTCACCTTCAACGGCGAGAACTATCAGGGCTATGCCGGCGACACCCTGGCCGCGGCCCTGCTGGCCAACGGCGTCGACATCGTTGGCCGCAGCTTCAAGTACTCCCGTCCGCGCGGCATCGTCGCCGCTGGTGCGGAAGAGCCCAACGCCGTGCTGCAGATCGGTTCCACCGAAGCCTCCCAGGTGCCCAACGTGCGTGCCACCCAGCAGGCGCTGTACGCGGGCCTGGTGGCCAACAGCACCAACGGCTGGCCGAACGTGAAAAACGATGTCATGGGCATCCTCGGCAAGGTCGGCGGCGGCATGATGCCGCCCGGGTTCTACTACAAGACCTTCATGTATCCGCAGAACCTGTGGCTGACCTACGAGAAGTACATCCGCAAGGCCGCCGGCCTCGGTCGTGCCCCCCTGGAAGTCGACCCGGACATCTACGACCACATGAACCAGTACTGCGACGTACTGGTGGTCGGCGCCGGCCCTGCCGGTATCGCCGCTGCCCTGGCCGCCGGCCGTAGCGGCGCCCGTGTGATCCTCGCCGACGAGCAGGAAGAGTTCGGTGGCAGCCTGCTGGATACCCGCGAGACCCTGGACGGCAAGCCTGCTGCCGAGTGGGTGGCCAAGGCCATCGCCGAGCTGGAGAAACTGCCGGAAGTGACCCTGCTGCCGCGCTCCACCGTGAACGGCTATCACGACCACAATTTCCTCACCATCCACCAGCGCCTGACCGACCACCTGGGCGAAGTTGCGCCCCATGGCCAGGCCCGTCACCGCGTCCATCGCGTCCGCGCCAAGCGCGTGGTGCTGGCCGCCGGCGCCCACGAGCGTCCGCTGGTGTATTCGAACAACGACGTGCCGGGCAACATGCTCGCCGGCGCCGTCTCCACCTACGTGAACCGCTACGGCGTGGCGCCGGGTCGCCAGCTGGTGCTGTCCACCAACAACGATTACGCCTACCGCGTGGTGCTGGACTGGCTGGACGCCGGCCAGAAAGTAGTGGCTGTGGCCGATGCCCGCAGCAACCCGCGTGGTGCCTGGGTGGAAGAGGCCCGCGCCCGTGGCGTGCGCATCCTCACCGGCAGCGCCGTGGTCGAGGCCCGTGGCAGCAAGCGCGTCACTGGCGCCCGCATCTGCGCCATCGACCTGAAGAGCCACAAGGTCACCAGCCCCGGCGAAGTGGTGGATTGCGACCTGATCGTCAGCTCCGGCGGCTACAGCCCGGTGGTGCACCTGGCGTCCCACCTGGGCGGCAAGCCGATCTGGCGTGAAGACATCCTTGCCTTCGTGCCCGGCGAAGGCTTCCAGAAGCGCATCTGCGCCGGTGCCGTGAATGGCGTGTTCGGTCTGGGCGACGCCCTGGCCGACGGTTTCGAGGCGGGCGCCAAGGCCGCTGCAGAAGCCGGCTTCAAGAAGGTCGAAGGCACCCTGCCGAAGACCGAGAAGCGCAAGGAAGAAGCCTCGGTGGCGCTGTTCCAGGTGCCCCACGACAAGTCCACTTCCCGTGCGCCGAAGCAGTTCGTCGACCTGCAGAACGACGTCACTTCCGCCGGTATCGAGCTGGCCACCCGCGAGGGCTTCGAGTCGGTCGAGCACGTCAAGCGCTACACCGCGCTGGGCTTCGGTACCGACCAGGGCAAGCTGGGCAACATCAACGGCCTGGCCATCGCCGCCCGTTCGATGGGTATCAGCATCTCCGAGATGGGCACCACCATGTTCCGCCCGAACTACACCCCGGTGACCTTCGGCGCCGTGGCGGGCCGTCACTGCGGCCACCTGTTCGAGCCCAAGCGCTACACCGCCATGCACCGCTGGCACCTGGAGCAGGGCGCGGAATTCGAGGACGTCGGCCAGTGGAAGCGCCCGTGGTACTTCCCCAAGCGCGGCGAAGACATGCATGCCGCCGTGGCCCGCGAATGCAAGGCCGTGCGTGACAGCGTGGGCATCCTCGACGCCTCGACCCTCGGCAAGATCGACATCCAGGGCCCGGATGCGCGCGAGTTCCTCAACCGCGTCTACTCCAACGCCTGGACCAAGCTGGACGTGGGCAAGGCCCGCTACGGCCTGATGTGCAAGGAAGACGGCATGGTCTTCGACGACGGCGTGACCGCCTGCGTCGGCGAGAACCACTTCATCATGACCACCACCACCGGCGGTGCCGCCCGGGTGATGGAATGGCTGGAGATCTACCACCAGACCGAATGGCCGGAGCTGAAGGTGTACTTCACCTCGGTCACCGACCACTGGGCCACCATGACCCTGTCCGGCCCCAACAGCCGCAAGCTGCTGGCCGAGGTCACCGACATCGACCTGGACAAGGACGCCTTCCCCTTCATGACCTGGAAGGAAGGCCTGGTGGGTGGCGTACCGGCTCGCGTGTTCCGGATCTCCTTCACCGGTGAGCTTTCCTACGAAGTGAACGTGCAGGCCGACTACGCCCTGGGCGTGTGGGAGAAGGTCGTCGAGGCCGGCAAGAAGTACAACCTGACCCCGTACGGCACCGAAACCATGCACGTACTGCGGGCCGAGAAGGGCTTCATCATCGTCGGTCAGGACACCGACGGCTCGGTGACCCCGGACGACCTGAACATGGGCTGGTGCGTCGGCCGCAACAAGGCCTTCTCCTGGATCGGCTGGCGCGGCATGAACCGCGAAGACTGCCTGCGTGAAGACCGCAAGCAACTGGTGGGCCTGAAACCCATCGACCCGAACAAGGTGCTGCCGGAAGGCGCCCAGCTGGTGTTCGATCCGAAGCAGTCCATCCCGATGAAGATGGTCGGCCACGTCACCTCCAGCTACATGAGCGCGACCATGGGGTATTCCTTCGCCATGGCGGTGGTCAAGGGCGGCTTGAAGCGCATGGGTGAGCGTGTGTTCGCACCGCTGGCCGATGGCAGCGTGATCGAAGCCGAAATCTGCAGCTCCGTGTTCTATGACCCGAAAGGGGATCGCCAGAATGTCTAACGTGAACGTCTACAAACAGCGCCCTGATGCCGCCCATGCCGAGTCGCCGCTGTACCACGCCGGCCTCGACGAGCTGGCGCGCAAGGGCAAGAGCAGCGCAGGCGTGGTCCTGCGCGAGAAGAAGCTCCTCGGCCACCTGGTGATCCGTGGTGACGCCAAGGACCCGGCCTTCTCCGGCGGCGTGCACAGCGCCCTCGGCCTGGAGCTGCCGGTGGCCCTGACCCTGGTGGCCAACGGCGATACCTCGCTGCAGTGGCTGGGCCCGGATGAGTGGCTGCTGATCGTGCCGAGCGGCCAGGAGTTCGAGACCGAACAGCGCCTGCGCAAGGCGCTGGATGGCCAGCACATCTCCGTGGTCAACGTCAGCGGCGGCCAGACCCTGGTCGAGCTCTCCGGACCCCACGTCCGCGACGTGCTGATGAAGTCCACGCCGTACGACGTGCACCCCAGCAACTTCCCGGTGGGCAAGGCCGTCGGTACCACCTTCGGCAAGGCCGGCGCGGTGATCCGCCACACCGGCGAAGACACCTGGGAACTGCTGATCCGCCGCAGCTTCTCCGACTACATCTGGCTGTGGCTGCAGGACGCCAGCGCGGAGTACGGGCTGGCGGTCAAAGCCTGACCCGCACGGGGCTCTTCTTGGGTTGGTGCCGAGCGGAGCCCCGGATGGACTTCAGGGAGCGCTGCGCGCTCCTTGTTGGGTTTCGCAAGCTCAGCACCAACCTACGTTGTCGCGCCGTTGGAGATCGAGATGAGCCGCACCCCCGATACCTGGATTCTCACCACCCAATGCCCGAGCGTGCTCGGTACCGTGGATGCGGTGACGCGCTTTCTCTTCGAGCAGCGCTGCTACGTCACCGAGCACCATTCGTTCGATGACCGGCTGTCTTCGCGCTTCTTCATCCGTGTCGAATTCCGCCAGCCGGATGGCTTCGACGAACAGGCCTTCCGGGCTGGCCTGGACGAGCGCCTGGCGCCCTTCGACATGCAGGTGGAGCTGACCCCGCCGGGCTACCGCGCCAAGGTGGTGATTATGGTGTCCAAGGCCGACCACTGCCTGAACGACCTGCTCTACCGCCAGCGCATCGGCCAACTGGAAATGGACGTGGTGGCCGTGGTTTCCAACCATCCGGACCTTGAGCCCCTTGCCCGCTGGCACGGGATTCCCTACCACCACTTCCCCCTCGATCCCAACGACAAGCCGGCCCAGGAACGCCGCGTGATGCAGGTGATCGAGCAGACCGGTGCCGAACTGGTGGTCCTCGCCCGCTACATGCAGGTGCTCTCGCCCGAGCTGTGCAAGAAGCTCGATGGCTGGGCGATCAACATCCACCACTCGCTGCTGCCCGGCTTCAAGGGGGCCAAGCCCTACCACCAGGCCTACCAGAAGGGCGTGAAGCTGGTGGGGGCGACGGCGCATTACATCAATAACGACCTCGACGAAGGTCCGATCATCACCCAGGGCGTCGAGCCGGTGGACCACGCCCACTATCCCGAAGACCTGGTCGCCAAGGGCCGCGACATCGAGTGCCTGACCCTGGCCAAGGCCGTCGGCTATCACATCGAGCGGCGCGTTTTCCTCAACGCCAACCGCACGGTGGTGCTCAACGCCTGAACCCCCGAGGGTGCGCCGTGCGCACCTTCCGGACCCATTGGTGCGCACGGCGCACCCAATTTTCACGGAAGCCGCACTGCCAGGTTCCACCAGCGGCTCCCGGCAACAGATGCAAGCTCCAGTGCAAGGCCGCGTGGCCAGTAGCCGCGCCTTTGTGTTCACAACAACAACGGAGAATTACGCATGTCTGGTAATCGTGGTGTCGTTTATCTCGGTGCGGGCAAAGTCGAAGTGCAGAAGATCGACTACCCGAAGATGCAGGACCCTCGCGGCAAGAAGATCGAACACGGGGTGATCCTGAAGGTGGTCTCCACCAACATCTGCGGCTCGGACCAGCACATGGTGCGTGGCCGTACCACCGCGCAGGTCGGCCTGGTGCTCGGCCACGAGATCACCGGTGAGGTGATCGAGAAAGGCCGTGACGTGGAAAACCTGCAGATCGGCGACCTGGTATCCGTACCGTTCAACGTGGCCTGCGGCCGCTGCCGTTCCTGCAAGGAAATGCACACCGGCGTGTGCCTGACCGTCAACCCGGCCCGTGCCGGCGGCGCCTACGGCTATGTCGACATGGGCGACTGGACCGGCGGCCAGGCCGAGTACGTGCTCGTTCCTTACGCTGACTTCAACCTGCTCAAGCTGCCGGAGCGCGACAAGGCCATGGAGAAGATCCGTGACCTGACCTGCCTCTCCGACATCCTGCCCACCGGCTACCACGGCGCGGTCACCGCTGGTGTGGGCCCGGGCAGCACCGTGTACGTTGCCGGCGCAGGTCCCGTCGGCCTCGCCGCCGCCGCCTCCGCCCGCCTGCTGGGTGCTGCCGTGGTCATCGTCGGCGACCTCAACCCCGCCCGCCTGGCCCACGCCAAGGCGCAGGGCTTCGAGATTGCCGACCTGTCGCTGGACACCCCGCTGCACGAGCAGATCGCCGCGCTGCTGGGCGAGCCGGAAGTGGACTGCGCCGTCGACGCAGTGGGCTTCGAAGCGCGCGGCCACGGCCATGAAGGCGCCAAGCACGAAGCTCCGGCCACCGTGCTCAACTCGCTGATGCAGGTCACCCGCGTGGCCGGCAAGATCGGTATCCCCGGCCTCTACGTCACCGAAGATCCGGGCGCGGTGGATGCCGCCGCCAAGATCGGCAGCCTGAGCATCCGCTTCGGCCTCGGCTGGGCGAAATCCCACAGCTTCCACACCGGCCAGACCCCGGTGATGAAGTACAACCGCGCACTCATGCAGGCGATCATGTGGGACCGCATCAACATCGCCGAAGTGGTGGGCGTGCAGGTCATCAGCCTGGACGACGCACCGCGTGGCTATGGCGAGTTCGATGCCGGCGTACCGAAGAAATTCGTCATCGACCCGCACAAGACCTTCAGCGCGGCCTGATCGACTGCAAGACCCCGACGCCGTGATGTGACAGCCGTGGCGTCTGTCCCTCAAGGGACCCTTCGGGGTCCCTTTTTTTCTCCCCTCTCCCGCTGGGGTGAAGGGGAACGCTTTGTTGGCACCGCCCCCTGTTCCCCTGAACGCCAGATTGCGGAGCAATCCGGCCGCGGCGCTGAGCGGGGGCCGGCGGTGAGGGGGCGGATCGCACGTGCGGATTTCTGTCCCACAGGATTTGCCAACCAGCCGACAAAATGCCGGGAACACCGCCGCCTTCGCCGCAGTCAGATGGTCGAGTTTGCGCTCACCAGCCGGTACGCAGTGTTCCGGCGCGGATTCTTCGTCGAGGTCGACCTATGCATATTCCCCGAAGCCTGACCCTGGCCGCCTTGCTCAGCCTGGCCGCCAGCCCGGTATTCGCCGTTTCCCTGGGCGATGTCGTCGCCGCCGCTGCCACGAGCGGCCATCAGGAACAGGCGCCGGGTATCGCACCTGCGGAATCGGCGGCCTTGCTGGGGCAGTTGGGTAACCAGTTGGACGTCACGCCGGAACAGGCCCTGGGCGGCCTCACCGCGTTGTTCGGCCTGGCGCGCAACAACCTGCCGGCCGATCAGTTCGCCCAACTGGACCAGGCGGTGCCGGGCGTGGGCATGCTCACCGATCCCAATACCCAGGGTCTGCTCAGCAGTATCGGCGGCCTGCTCGGCCAGCAGCCGGGCAACGCGCTGGGCGGTCAGCCTGGCGTGCTCGCCGGGCAGCAGATGAACAATATGACGGACGTGAGCCAGGCCTTTGGTTCGCTGGGGATGGATAGCGGCCTGATCGGCCAGTTCGCCCCGCTGATCCTGTCCTTCCTCGGCCAGCAGGGGCTGGCTGAATCCCTGCTGCAGAACCTCGGCAACCTGTGGAAGTGGACGACACCGCAAGTGCCCGCCACGCCGGCCGTTCCGGCCGGGCAGGCAGTACCGGTGAACGGTCTGTCGACCTGAGCCGCGAGGGTAGGCCGCGCGCCTACCCCTGCGATTGCGCACGCAGCTCGCTGATGCGTGCGTCCTTTTCCTGCCAGAGGTCGCTCACCCAGGCCTGCACGTACTGGCGGAATTCCCCGTCGTTTTCGTAGTCGCCCTGCCACAGGGCCGGGTCCAGCGGGCGCGTCTGGATATCCACGATCACCTGCGGTACCTGGCCGGACAGCAGCGCCCAGAAGCCGGGCACGCCCTGGCCCGGATAGACCAGGGTGACGTCGAGGATGGCGTCCAGTTGCTGGCCGAGGGCCGCAAGGACGAAGGCGACGCCGCCGGCCTTGGGTTTCAGCAGGTGACGATAGGGCGAGCCCTGGTTGGCGTGCTTGACCGGGGTGAAGCGGGTGCCTTCGAGGTAGTTCACCACGGTCACCGGCATGCGCTTGAACTTCTCGCAGGCGGCCCTGGTGATCTCCAGGTCCTTGCCCTTCATTTCCGGGTGCTTGTCCAGGAAGGCCTTGCTGTAGCGCTTCATGAAGGGGTAATCCAGGGCCCAGAACGCCAGGCCGAGGAAGGGCACCCAGATCAGCTCCTTCTTGAGGAAGAACTTGAAGTAGGGCGCCTTGCGGTTGAAGGCCTGGACCAGGGCGGGAATGTCCACCCAGGACTGGTGGTTGCTGATGACCAGGTAGGACGTGTCGTTGCGTAGCCCGTCGCCACCGCGGATGTCCCAGCGGGTTGGGGTGAACACGGCGAAAACGCGCTTGCAGTTCTCCGCCCAGGCTTCGGCGATCCACATCACGCCACGGGAGCAGGCGTCGCGCAGGCGCTGGCCCGGCAGGATGAGCTTGAGCAGGGCGATGGCCAGCATCGGGCCGATCAGGATCAGGGTGTTGAGCAAGAGCAGCAGCGTGGTGGCGATTCCGGTCAGCAATGCCTGCATGGGTCCTTGGCTCCTTGTCCACGTGAGTGCGGGCCATGATACGCAGTCACTGCCGGCGCGACGAGCGGTCGGGAGCCTTGCTACCGGCAGGGGGGCGAGTATGCTGCGGGCACTCGCTGGATCAGCCGCGACGAACCATTGGCCGTCGCGCCAGTCCCACAACCGTACCCCTCAACCAGGAGATGCTGCGTTGAAACCCCTGATTGCCCTGCTGGCCCTGGTGGCGCTGCCTGCTTTCGCCGCCAAGGAACCCACGCTTTACGGCCGTTACGAGTACATCCGCCTGCCGGAGATCGGCCAGACCATGAAGGCCAAGATGGATACCGGCGCCCTGACCGCCTCCCTGTCCGCCAAGGACATCGAGCGCTTCGAGCGCGACGGCGAGGAATGGGTGCGCTTCCGCCTGGCGACCAAGGATGCCGATGACACGGTGTTCGAACATCGCGTGTCGCGCATCAGCAAGATCAAGAACCGCGCGGACGAACTCGGTGAAGAGGACGAAGCACCCACGGCGGAGATTTCCAAGCGTCCGGTAGTGGACATGGAGATGTGCCTGGGCGGCGAGAAGCGCACGGTGGAGGTCAACCTCACCGACCGATCCAGCTTCAACTACCCGCTGCTGATCGGCGCCAAGGCCCTGCGTGAGTTCAAGGCGGCGGTCTATCCGGGGCGCAAGTTCACCGCCGGCAAGCCGCAGTGTTGATTGACGCTATGGGCGTCTTGCGGCAAGTTCGCGGTCAACTCCATGAGCCGGGACGCCCATGCCGCACATCCTCATCGTCGAAGATGAATCGTCCATCGCCGACACGCTGATCTACGCCCTCGAGGCCGATGGCAACGCCACCACCTGGCTGAGCCTCGGTGGTCCGGCGCTGGAGCTGTTGCGCCAGCAGCCGGTGGATCTGGTGATCCTCGACGTCGGCCTGCCGGATACCAGCGGTTTCGAACTGTGCAAGGCACTGCGGCGCTTTTCCGAGGTGCCGGTGCTCTTCCTCACCGCGCGCAATGCCGAGATCGACCGCGTGGTGGGGCTGGAGATTGGCGCCGACGACTATGTGGTGAAACCCTTCAGCCCGCGCGAAGTCGCCGCACGGGTACGCGCCATCCTCAAGCGCACGGCGCCTCGCTCTGCGGCTCCGGTGCCCGCCACCGATGGGCCGTTCCAGGTGGATGCCGAGCGCGTGCGCATCCATTACCAGGGCCAGCCCCTGGGGCTGACCCGCCACGAATTCCGCCTGCTCCAGACCCTGCTGGCGCAGCCCGAGCGGGTATTCAGCCGCGAGCAGTTGCTGGATGCCCTGGGGGTGGCCGCCGACGCCGGCTACGAGCGCAACATCGACAGCCACATCAAGAGCCTGCGCGCCAAGCTGCGCCAGGTGGCGCCCTCCGCCGAACCCATCCAGACCCATCGCGGCCTGGGTTACAGCTACTCGCCGGACCACGCCTGATGCCACTGGGCGTTCGCCTTTTCCTGGTCTATTTCCTCTTCGTCGGGCTTTCCGGCTGGTTCGTGCTGAGCACGGTGATGGATGAGATCCGTCCCGGCGTACGCCAGTCCACCGAGGAAACCCTGGTGGACACCGCCAACCTGCTGGCCGAACTCCTGCGTGACGACGTGCGTGCCGGCACCCTCGACCAGGGGCGCCTGCCCGAGGTGCTGCGCGCCTACGGCCAGCGCCGGCCCGGTGCGGATATCTGGGGTGTGCGCAAGACCCAGGTGAACCACCGCATCTACGTCACCGATGCCAACGGCATGGTGCTGCTGGACTCCAGCGGCGCGGCGGTTGGCCAGGACTATTCCCGCTGGAACGATGTCTACCTGACCCTGCTCGGTCAGTACGGCGCCCGCTCCACCCGCGAGACGCCGGAAGATCCGGATTCCTCGGTGATGTATGTCGCCGCGCCCATTCGCGATGGCGAGCGGATCATCGGTGTCGTGTCGGTCGCCAAGCCCAACGCCTCATTGCAGCCCTATATCGAACGCTCGCAGGCGCGCCTGGCCTGGCTCGGCGCCGGCCTGATCGGGCTTGGCCTGCTGGTGGGCGGTTTGCTCTCCTGGTGGCTCAGCCACTCGCTGCGGCGCCTGCGCGATTACGCCCAGGCGGTGAGCGAGGGGCGGCGTGCGGAGCTGCCGGGGATGAGCGGCGGAGAGCTGCGCCAACTGGCGGCGGCGGTGGAGCGCATGCGCACCCAGCTGGAAGGCAAGGCCTACGTCGAACGCTACGTGCACACCCTGACCCACGAGCTGAAGAGCCCGCTGGCGGCCATCCGGGGCGCCGCCGAGCTGTTGGAAGGAGAGATGCCGGCCGAGCAGCGGCAGCGCTTCGTGGCCAACATCGGCAACGAAGGTGCGCGCTTGCAGCAGTTGATCGAGCGTCTGCTCAACCTGGCCCGGGTGGAGCAGCGCCAGGGGCTGGAAGAGCGGGTTCCGGTGCCCGTGCATGAACTGGCCGGGGAGCTGCTGCAGGCCCAGGCGGCGCGCATCGAGTCGGCCGGCCTCGAGGTGGAGAACCGGATCGCACCAGGATTGTGCGCGCTCGGTGAGCGCTTCCTGCTCAGCCAGGCCCTGTCCAACCTGCTGGACAACGCCCTGGACTTCACCCCGCCCGGCGGCCTGCTGCGGCTGGACGCAGAGCGCCTTGGCGACTGGCTGGAGCTGAGGGTATTCAACCAGGGCGACGCGATCCCCGAGTTCGCCCTGCCGCGCCTGACCGAGCGCTTCTATTCCCTGCCGCGCCCTGCAACGGGGCGCAAGAGTACGGGTCTCGGCCTCAATTTCGTGCAGGAAGTCGCCGGGCTGCACGGCGGCGAACTGCGTGTCGCCAACCGCGCCGGCGGCGTGGAAGCCTGTCTGCGACTTCCTGCTGTCGCGGATTGATATGCGCTCGCCGCCTGCTGACGCTGGCGGCATCGGCCTTCGACTATAAATTGAACAGAACGGCGGCCCGACTTTCGACGGGCGTCGCCTCCCTGTAACCAGGTTTTGGCTTGATTCTTGATGCGGCCGTCTTGCACTGCGCCGTGCTTGGACTACAAGAACCACAGGCCCTTCAGGAGCTGCCGGATGAAAAGCGTCGCCGAGATTCTCAGAGCCAAGTCCCATACCCGGTTGTTCAGTGTCGAACCGACGACCACCGTGCTGGAAGCCGCCCTGCTGATGGCCGAGAAGGACATCGGCGCGCTGGTGGTGCTGCAGGGTGGCGAGCTGGTCGGCATCGTCACCGAACGCGATTTCGTGCGCCGCGTGGCCGCCCTGGAGCGTTCGGCCTATGCCACCACCATCGAAGAGGTGATGACCTCCAACCTCTTCGTGGTGACCCCGCGCGACAGTAACCAGTACTGCATGCAACTGATGACCGAGAAGAACCTGCGCCACCTGCCGGTGCTCGATGACGGCAAGCTGGTGGGGCTGCTCTCCATCCGTGACCTGGTACGCGACATCACCGCCGAACAGGAAAGCCTGATCCAGCATCTGGAGCAGTACATTCGCGGGGCGTAACGCTGCGGGTGACAGGAAAAGCGTCCTCCTCGCTTTCCCCACACACTCTCCACACAGTCCCCATAAGCCCGCCTCGCGCGCTCGCCAGACTCTCCCTATCCCGACACAAGGAGAGTTGCCATGACCCGTACCCTCGGATTCAAGCTGGGCACCATCGCCCTGCTGATACTGCTGTTGATGATCCCGCTGACGCTGATCGACGGCCTGATCAGCGAACGCCAGGCCGCGCGCAACAGCGTGCTGATCAACATCGCCCAAAGTTCCAGCTACAGCCAGCGCATCACCGGACCGATCCTGGTGGTGCCTTACAAGCGCACGGTGCGCGAGTGGAAGACCTACGAGCAGACCGGCCAGCGCCATATGGAAGAGCGCGAAGTGAGTGGCCGGCTCTACTTCCTGCCGGAGCGCTTCGACCTCGCCGGCAACGTGGACACCGAAGTGCGAGCGCGGGGTATCTACAAGGCGCGGCTGTACAAGAGCGACAGCCAGGTCAGCGGGCAGATCCTGGTGCCGGCCAACTACGGTATCGACGAGAACCTGGCTGACTATCGCTTCGAGGCGCCTTTCCTGACGGTGGGCATCAGCGACATCCGCGGCATCGGCAACGCGCTCAAGCTGCGCCTGAACGGCCAGACCCTGGACTTCCAGCCCGGCAGTGGCGACCGCATGCTGCCGGGTGGCGTGCACGTACCGCTGGCGTCGATGCAGGCCGGGATCGTGCAGAGCCTGGACTTCGGCTTCGACCTCAAGCTGCAGGGCACCTCGTCCCTCAGCGTGACCCCGGTGGGGCGCGATTCGCGAGTGGAGTTGAGTTCGTCCTGGCCGCACCCGAGCTTCATCGGCGAATTCCTCCCCAGCGAGCGCAGCATCAGCGCCCAGGGTTTCTCCGCTACCTGGCAGACCAGTTTCTTCGCCACCAACCTGCAGGAGGCCCTGGCCGAATGCGTGGGCGAGGCCCAGTGCGATCCGTTCAATTCACGGGACTTCGGCGTGAGCTTTTCCGACCCGGTGGACCAGTACCTGAAGACCGACCGCGCGATCAAATACGCCCTGCTGTTCGTGGCCCTGACCTTCGCCGGCTTCTTCCTCGTGGAAGTGCTCAAGCGCCTGGCCGTGCACCCGGTGCAGTACGGCCTGGTGGGGCTCGCCCTGGCGTTCTTCTACCTGCTGCTGCTGTCGCTGTCCGAGCATCTGGAGTTCGCCCTGGCCTATCTCATCTCGGCGTCGGCGTGCGTGGCGCTGGTGGGGTTCTACGTCAGCCATGTGTTGCACAGCTGGCTGCGCGGCGGTGGGTTCACCCTGGGGCTGGCGGCGCTCTACGGCATGCTCTACGGCCTGCTCAGCGCCGAGGATTACGCCCTGCTGATGGGCTCGCTGCTGGTGTTCGGCCTGCTCGCCTGCGTGATGGTGCTGACTCGCAAGCTGGACTGGTACGGCGTCGGCCGCACCCAGCCGGCCAGCGGCAACTGAGGCGGGCCGGCCATGCGCGTACTGATGCGATTCGGCGGCTGCTTCCTGCTTGGCCTGGTGATTTCGGCGCTGGTGCTGGGGACGATGATGTTCGCCGGCGCCTTCGGTTTCATCGACCTCTGGCTGTTCACCGGCAAGCCGTTGGCGGGCCTGGCCCTGTGGCTGCTACCGGCCGGGTTCTGGCAGGGCCTGACCGGTGTAGTGGACGCCGCGCACAACCCGGCGGTGCGTTCCTTCCTCGAACTCTGCGCGGCCCTGGGCCAGGGCGCGCTGGTGCTGGCGGCGGGATTCTTCCGCCTCTGGTACCGGCACGCGGGAGGTGTGGAATGAGGTTGCTGGGGCTGCGCGAGGATCAGGAAAGGGCGGTGAAGCTGGCGGCGGAGCTGGACAGGCTGTTCAGCGCCTGCCTGCCCCGACCGCGGGAGATTTCAGTGGACAGGCGCCGTGGCCACCAGCGACGGGCGCTGGCTGACAGTTGAATACCAGGCGGCCAGCTTCGGGCAGTCGCGGCGCCAGTTGAGGTCGGGCATGCGGAAGTCCAGGTAGCCCAGGGCGCAGGCGGCGCTGATGGCGGCGACGTCGAAACGCTCATCCAGTTCGCCGGCGGCGTCTTCGAAGGCCGCCAGCGCGCGGTCGATCTTGCTGCATTGGCCCAGGACCCAGTCGTCCCAGCGCTTGTCCTCGGGACGCAGGAAGGTTTCGTAGCGCACCAGGATGGCGGCATCGGTTACCGCGTCCGCAAGCGAGGCCAGGGTCAGTCGCCGCCAGCGTTCCGGGCCGTCGCGGGGGATCAGCGGTTCGCCGCCGTGCTGGTGGTCGAAGTAGTCGAGGATCACCCGGCTGTCGTGCAGCACGCTGCTGTCGGCCAGCTGCAGCGCCGGGATCTTGCCGGCGGGGTTGTGCTCGTTCACATCGGCGTTGGGGTTCACCGGGGTGAGGGTCACGCCGTGCAGGTTGACCATGCCGAGCTGGCCGGTTTCGTGGAGCAGCACCATGACCTTGCGGACGTAGGGGGACGTGGGGGAGAAGAACAGGGTCAGGCTGGCGCTCATGCGGGATCCTCGGCGTCTACAGCGGGTCAATTGCGCATTTATACCGCATTGGATTGCCGCCGGGCATGTGGCTCTTGCAGGAGCGATTTCAATCGCGAAGCGCCCCGCAGGGCTGTCCTGCGTTGGTCGATGGAGGCGCTGCGCCAGACTTTCGCGAATGAATTCGCTCCCCCAGGATCAGTACTTGATCATCACCAATCGGTCCTGTGCCGATTCCGCGCCCCAGACTTCCCCGGTACGACCGGCCAGTTGGGTCACCCGGGCGCCGGGGCGATCACTGGGGAAGCTGGCGAACAGGCGGCTGAACGGGTTGAAGCGGAGGATGGCATTGGCGCTGAAATCGCTCAGCCAGACCCGCTCCTGCTCATCGACATAGAGCGCATGGGCGTCGGCGTTGCTGCCGGGGATGCTCCAGCTGTTCCAGGCTTCGCCCAGCGGATCGAAGCGGCTCAGGCGCCCGCCGGCTGCTTCGCTGACCCAGAGGGTGCCGCGCGAGTCGCTCCAGATCAGGCGCGGGCCGGCACTGTCCTCTGGCAGATCCACCAGCTTGGCCTGGCCGGTGTCGGGATCGATGCGGCCGATGTGGCGGGCCGGCTCGTTGGAGTACCAGACCTCGCCGTTGGGTGTCACCGTGATGCCGCCGGGACCGGGGCCTCCCGGCGCCGGCCAGACATCCATGCTGCGGTCGGCGGGTTTGAAGCGGCCATAGAACCCGCGCTTGCCGGTAAACCACAGGTCGCCATTGCGATCCTGGGCCAGGCCTTCGAGTTCGATGTCGGCCGCCGAGCCCTTGACGGGGAAGGTACTGACCGCCAGATCCACAGGGTCGACCCGCACCAGCGCATCCAGGCCGGGGTCGGTAATCCAGGCGGCGCCTTCCTGGTCCACCACCAGGGCGCGGGGCGAGGAGCCGATGCCCAGGGGCACCAGCTGGCTCTGGCCGGTGAGCGGGTCGAGCAGCCCGACCGCCCCCTGGCGTTGCGCGGTGAACCAGACGCGCCCGTCGGTGGCCGGCGCCACGTCGCGCGGGCCGGTGCCGACGGGGACCGGGTAGTAGGTGACATCCGCCGCAGTGGCCGTCCCGCAAAGCAGGGTTGCGCACAGGGCGAGGGCGAGGGGGCGGATCATGGGAAGGCCTCCGTGTCCTGGGTCGTCTATCAATCGACGCCGGAAGGAGGGCGGGGGTTCGCAGAAATTCCCGAACGGCAGGCTGGTTCCTGCCGAATCAGAGGGCAGGGGCGTGTTGCCGGCGCTGCCAGCGACTCAGGGCGGAGGCCAGCGCGGCAGGACTTTCCAGGCCCTGGCGGCGGGCACGGCTGAACAGGATCAGGGCGATTTCGGCGGTCACCAGCGCGTCGGCACTGGCGTTGTGGCGCTGCAGCACCTGCAGTCCGAAGTACTCGACCCACTCGTCCAGGCCGCCGTTGCGGATACCCGCTTCGGGGCAGAGCATGGGCGCCAGTTCAGCGATGTCGAGGAAAGAGTGGCGCAGGCGGTGGTCGAGGTCCTGCTTGAGGGCGCGGCTCAGCATGCGCTGGTCGAAGGTGGCGTGGAAGGCCAGCAGCGGGCTGTCGCCGAGGAACTCCATGAAGCCCAGCAGGGCTTCGGCCGGCTCCACGCCCGCGGCCAACTCGCTCGGTGCGATGCCATGGATCAGCACGCTGGCGCTGAGCTTGCCGGTTTCGCGCTGCAGGGTGGATTCGAACTGGTTGCCGAGGTCGATGGCGCCGTCGGTGATGCTCACCGCGCCGATGGACAGCACCAGGTCGCGGCTCATGTTCAGGCCGCTGGTTTCCAGGTCCAGCACCACGAAGCGTTGCTGGCGCAGGGGGCGATCGTCCAGTGGCTGGGGATCGGGCAGGCGGTCGCGACGGTCCGCGATGTCCGGATCCAGGGGCTTGCGGCGGGTGAACCAGGGGAAGCCGTTCATAGTTGATAACGTAGCGCCAGGCTCGATTGCAGGCGCTGGGCCTGACGGAAGGACTCGCGCAGGATGCGCCGGTCCAGGTGGTTGAGGGTATCCGGGTCGAGCCGGTTGGAGTAGGGCAGGCCTTGCCGTGCCTGATGCTGGTGCTGCTGCATGCGGGTGAGCTGGATGAAGTGGTAGGCCTCCTCATAGGCCGCGCCATCCAGCGCATCCACCACGTCCCGTTCCACCAGCTGGCGCAGGCGTTCCAGGGTGCCGCAGGCCTTGATGCCGTGGGCCAGGGCGAGCAAGCGGGCGCCGTCGACGAAGGGCGTCAGGCCCTGCACCTTGAGGTCGAGGGTGTCTTTCTCGGCACCCTTGCGGGCTACCACGAAATCGCGGAAACGCCCCACCGGCGGGCGCTGGCGCAGGGCGTTGTCGGCCAGCATGCGCTGGAACAGGCTGTTGTCGGCGACCAGGACCAGCAGTTCCCTTTGCAGCGCATCGCAGCCCTCGGTAGGCCCCCAGACGGCGCGCAGGTCAAAGTAGATGGAGGAGCCCAGCAGGTTCTCCGGCGTCGCCTCGCGGACGAAGGTGGCGAAGCGTCGGCTCCATTCGCTGCGCGACAGGCAGAGCTCCGGGTTGCCGGCCATGATGCCGCCCTTGCACAGCTCGAAGCCGCATTGCGCCAGGTGCTGGTTGATGCGTTCGGCCAGCGGCAGCAGGCGTCCGCGAATGGCGGCGGCTTCCACGGCGTCGGATGCCTCGAAGAGGATGCCGTTGTCCTGGTCGGTGTGCAGGGTCTGCTCGCAGCGTCCCTCGCTGCCGAAGCAGAGCCAGGTGAACGGGATGCCCGGATCGCCCATTTCTTCGAGGGTCAACTCGATCACCCGGCACACGGTGTGGTCGTTGAGCAGGGTGATGATGCGGGTGATCTGGGTGGAACTGGCGCCGTGGGCCAGCATGCTGTCCACCAGGCGCTGGATCTCGTCGCGCAGGGCGGCCAGGGTTTCGACCCGCCCGGCATGGCGGATGGTGCGCGCCAGATGCACCAGGTCCACCCGCTGCAGGGAAAACAGGTCACGTTCGGACACCACGCCCACCAGGCGCGCGCTGTCGACCACACAGACGTGGGCGATGTGCCGTTCGGTCATGGCCAGGGCGGCATCGAAGGCACTGGCTTCCGGCGGCAGGTGGAAGGGCGCCTGGGTCATGACGTCGGCAATGGGCTGGACAAGGTCGGCGCTGGCGTCGGCGATCACCCGGCGCAGGTCACGCAGAGTGAAAATGCCCTGCGGCCGCTGGCTGGCGTCGACGATGACGATGCTGCCCACCTGTTGCTCGTGCATCAGCCGCACCGCGTCGCGCAACGGCAGCTCCGGCTGGCAGGAGATCGGTTGGCGCACTGCCAGTTCGCCCAGGCGGGTATCCAGGGAGTACTGGGCGCCCAGGGTTTCCACGGCACGTAATTGCACCTGCTGGTTGACCTGGTCGAGCAGGCTGCTGACCCCGCGCAGGGCGAAGTCGCGGAAGGGATTGGAAAGGGCGAAGAGCTTGACGAAGGCGGTCTTGCCCAGCAGCAGGCAAAAGGTGTCTTCGCCGGCCAGGTGCTCGGTACGGGTGGCCCGTTCGCCCAGCAGCGCGGCCAGGGGGAAGCACTCGCCGCTGGCGATTTCGAAGGTGGTTTCGGTGCCACGCCGTGCCGAGTGTGGGCGCTCGCCTACCACCCGGCCCTGCTTGACGATATAGAAGTGCTCCACCGGCCCGTCCTGGGGCTTGATGATGGATTCGCCGGCGGCATAGAAACGCAGCAGGCAATGCTCGACGAGGAAAGCGAGGTGGGCGCTTTCCATCTGGTTGAAGGGCGGGTACTTCTGCAGGAACTCCATGGTGCCCTGGATGTTCTGCATGACCGCCTGCTTGCCGGCCTGGGCGAAGGCGTCTGACTTGGTCATCTTACTGCCCGTCGTTCTTGTTAGAAGAGCCATGCTGCGCGCGGCGGCAGGGGACACAAATTGGACGTAAGTCTAAGGGCTGGCGCGCAGGTCGTCGGAAATCCTGATAGGACGCTACCGTTCGGCGGGTGCTGCAATCTGCATGGGAACTTGCTTGCATTTTGCCTATCCGACCAGCGTACCCCGTGCTACAGCTAAGTAGTGAGGGGAGTTGGGCCTGCTAGGGAAGGCCCCTTCGAGGACGACCCCATGAGTTACGGTGATTTGCTGAGTGAAGCCGAGCTGCAAGCGCTTGATGAGATCATGCGCGTGCCCAGTGCACCACCCAGTGTTCTGTTGGTAGACGACGATGAAGTCGGGCGCGACGCCCTGGCCGATCAACTGGTGGCCCAGGGCATTCCCTGCATCACCGCTGACAGCGGCGAACAGGCGCTGGCGCTGCTGGTCACCCGTCCTTCCATCGGCCTGATGATCACCGAACTCCACATGCAAAGCGGCAGCGGCCTGGAACTGGTGCGCCAGGTGCGCCAGTCGGCGCGGGCGAGCCTGCCGGTCATCATCGTTTCCGGCGACGCCGACGTGCAGGACGCCATCGAGGCCATGCACATGAAGGTGGTGGACTTCCTGCTCAAACCGGTGGACATGAGCCGTCTCGCCAATCTGGTGCGCAACGAACTGGGCACCCCACCCGCGCCCAAGGCTCCTCCAACCGAGGTGCGACCCAGGCCGGCGAAAGCGAAAGCCAAAGCGAAGGTCATCGCGCTGAAGAGCGCTTGAAGAAACCGCCAGGGACAGGCGGTTTTTTTATGCCTGTCCCCGGGGTGTGTTTCAGTGATGGACGCTGTCGACGGCTATCCCTTCGCCGTCCACGTCGTGGTATTCGGCACGGCGGTCGGCGATGGCGCAGTAGATCAGCCCGGCCAGGCCCGCACCGAAGAACCAGGAGAAGGCCGACAGGGATTCGAAGGCGGGCAGTAGTGCCAGCAGGGTGGAAATCAGCGCCGCCGGCACGAAGGCGACCAGGGCCCGCGGGTTCACGCCACGGTGATAGTGGTAGGCCGCCTCGCGGCTTTCCGAGTACAGCTCCGGCAGGTTCACCCGGCCGCGGCGCAGCAGGTAGTAGTCGACGATCATGATCCCGTAGAGCGGGCCGAGCAGCGCACCAAGGCCGCCGAGGAAATAAACGATCACGCCGGGGCTGTTGTAGAGGTGCCAGGGCAGGATCAGCACGGCGATGGTGGCGCTGAGCAGGCCGGCGCGGCGGAAGTTGAGCGCACGGGGTGCGAGGTTGGTCAGCACGTAGGCCGGCGCGACGAAATTGGCCATGATGTTCACCGCCACGGTGACGATCAGGAAGGCCAGGCAGGCCAGCACCAGGCCGAGGGTGTCGGGGATGCTGGCGACGATCTCGGTCGGGCTCTTCACCAGTTTTCCGTCGATGCTGAATTGCGCCCCGGCCAGCACCACGGCGATCAGCGCGAAGCCGAGCATGTTCACCGGCAGGCCCCAGAAGTTGCCCACGCTGATGGTGCGGCGGTCGGGGCAGTTACGGGTGAAGTCGCAGAAGTTGAGGATCATGGTGCCGTACAGCGAGACCCACAGCGCCGCTGCGCCCAGCACTTTCAGCCACATGGTCGAGCCGGTGTAGCCTTCGCCGGTGGACCAGGTGATGGAGAAGCCGCTGCGCTGATACATCCAGCCGGCGAGTGCGGCGAAGGTCAGCAGGATCACCGGGCCGGCGAAGGATTCGTAGCGACGCACCATCTCCATGCCGTAGGCGAAGATCACCAGTTGCACGCACCAGATGCCGAGGAAGGTGATCCAGCCGAGGGTGGACAGGCCGAGCAGGGAGTCCTGGTCGTAGGCGGCGAGGGAGGGGAACACGGCCGTCAGCAGCACGCGCAGGACCACCGAGGCGAGGTAGGTCTGGATGCCGAACCAGGCAATGGCGATCACCGCGCGGATCAGCGCCGGGATCTGCGCGCCGTGGATGCCGAAGCTGATGCGGCACATCACCGGGTAGGGCAGGCCGGTCTTCTGCCCCATGTAGCCGGACAGGTTCATCAGGCCGTAGATCAGCAGCGCGCCGAGGGCGAACGCGGCGAGGATCTGCGCGCCGCTCATTCCCAGTGCGAACAGGCCGATGGCGAAGGAGTAGTTGGCGATGTTGTGCACATCGTTGGTCCACAGCGCAAAGAGGCTGTAGCGCCCCCAGCTGCGGCCTTGTGCCTTGGTCGGTGCGAGGTCGGCGCTGTACAGGCGCGGGCTCAGGGGCACTTCAGCGGGAGCGACCGCATCCGCGGGTGGGGAGTCGAGCTGGGTAACGCCGGGGAGTGGGGTGGGCGCCATTGGGCCTCCGTGATCTGGTGTGCACTGTTTTTGTATTTTTTGTATGCAAGCCAGTTTCGTGCCACCCGCTGGAGTCGGCAGTCATGGCGCCGATTTCAGGTCTTTCGTGCACCATAAGAGTTCATCTCAAGCCCAGTCCTGGCGCGCTCTTCATCCGGTCATCGGAAATTAGTCCTTGTATTTCATTGACTTAATAGTCAGCTTTGCGCGCGCTCTGTTGAACGTGGGGAATGGGATCTTTGTACACAATTTTTGTATGCAGGCGTTACGTCGACGCCCGCCCGGCTTTTCTGCAGGCAATAAAAAACCGCCCCGAAGGGCGGCTTTTCAGGGGCAGGTCTTAGAGACCGTTCTTCGCCTTGTACTCGCGGCGACGACGGTGCAGGACCGGCTCGGTGTAGCCGTTGGGCTGCTTGGTGCCTTCCACTACCAGTTCCAGCGCGGCCTGGAAGGCCACGTTGTCGGCAAAGTTCGGCGCCATCGGACGGTACAGCGGGTCGCTGGCGTTCTGGCGGTCGACCACAGAGGCCATGCGCTCCAGGCTCTCGACGATCTGCGCCTGGGTGACCACGCCGTGACGCAGCCAGTTGGCCAGCAGCTGGCTGGAGATACGCAGTGTGGCGCGGTCTTCCATCAGGCCGACATCGTTGATGTCCGGCACCTTGGAGCAACCGACGCCCTGGTCGATCCAGCGCACGACATAACCGAGGATGCCCTGGGCGTTGTTGTCCAGTTCGTTCTGGATCTCTTCCGCGCTCCAGTTGGTGTTCGGCGCCAGCGGAATGGTCAGGATGTCGTCCACCGAAGCCGGGGTACGCTTGGCCAGTTCGGCCTGACGGGCGAACACGTCGACCTTGTGGTAGTGCAGCGCATGCAGGGTGGCGGCGGTCGGCGACGGTACCCAAGCGGTGTTGGCGCCGGCCAGGGGGTGGCCGATCTTCTGCTCGAGCATGGCGCCCATCAGGTCCGGCATGGCCCACATGCCCTTGCCGATCTGCGCCTTGCCCTGCAGGCCGGTGGCCAGGCCGATGTCGACGTTGTTGTTCTCGTAGGCGCCGATCCACTTCTCGGACTTCATGGCGCCCTTGCGCACCATGGCGCCGGCTTCCATCGAGGTGTGGATTTCGTCACCGGTGCGGTCGAGGAAGCCGGTGTTGATGAATACCACGCGCTCGGCGGCAGCCTTGATGCAGGCCTTGAGGTTGACGGTGGTGCGGCGCTCCTCGTCCATGATGCCGACCTTCATGGTGTTGCGCGGCATGCCGAGGACGTCCTCAACGCGGCTGAAGATTTCGGTGGCGAAGGCCACTTCTTCCGGGCCGTGCATCTTCGGCTTCACGATGTACATGGAGCCGGTGCGGGTGTTCTTGCGGCTGGTGTTGCCCTTCAGGTTGTGCAGGGCGATCAGGCCGGTGAACAGGCCGTCCTGGATACCTTCCGGCACTTCGTTGCCAGCGGCGTCGAGGATGGCCGGGTTAGTCATCAGGTGACCGACGTTGCGCACGAACAGCAGGGAGCGGCCGTGCAGGGTCAGCTCGGAGCCGTCGGCCTTGCTGTAGACGCGATCGGGATTCATGGTGCGGGTGAAGGTCTGGCCGCCCTTGCTGACGGATTCAGCCAGGTCGCCCTTCATCAGGCCGAGCCAGTTGCGGTAGACCACGACCTTGTCGTCGGCATCGACGGCGGCGACGGAGTCTTCGCAGTCCATGATGGTGGTCAGCGCGGATTCCATCAGCACGTCTTTCACGCCAGCGGCGTCGGTCTGGCCGATGGGGCTGGTCGGATCGATCTGGATTTCGAAGTGCAGGCCGTTGTGCTTGAGCAGCACGGCGGCGGGCTTGGCGGCCTCGCCCTGGAAGGCGATGAACTGGGCGGCATTCTTCAGGCCGGCTTCGCTGCCATTCTTCAGGGTCACGGCCAGTTGGCCGTTCTTCACGGCGTAGGCGGTGGCGTCGACGTGGGAGGCGCCTTCCAGCGGCGCGGCTTCGTCGAGGAAGGTGCGGGCGAAGGCGATCACCTTGTCACCACGGACCTTGTTATAGCCCTTGCCCTTCTCGGCGCCGCCTTCTTCGCTGATGGCGTCGGTGCCATAGAGCGCATCGTAGAGCGAACCCCAGCGCGCGTTGGCGGCGTTAAGGGCGAAACGTGCGTTCATCACCGGCACGACCAGCTGCGGGCCGGCCATGGTGGCGATTTCTTCGTCGACGTTCTGGGTAGTAGCCTGGAAGTCGGCCGGTTCCGGCAGCAGGTAGCCGATCTCCTGGAGGAACGCCTTGTAGGCCACGGCGTCGTGGGCCTGGCCGGCACGTGCCTGGTGCCAGGCGTCGATCTTGGCCTGCAGTTCATCGCGTTTGGCGAGGAGGGCTTTGTTCTTCGGAGCCAGGTCATTGATGACGGCTTCCACACCGGCCCAGAACTTCTCGGCCGCAATGCCGGTTCCGGGGATGGCTTCGTTGTTCACGAAGTCGAACAGGACTCTGGCGACCTGAAGGCCACCGACTTGAACGCGCTCAGTCATTGCTTGCCTCACTCTGCTCAATATCCGCTCGGACCGGGGGTTTCCCTTCTTGTAGTCCGAAGCGCGGCATACTACATGAAGCCGTCGTGAAAATCAGTGGGGTCGCGTCGCTATGCGACTAAAAGCTGGTTTACGGTCACAACGGCGGGCAGAATGTTCTCAAAAAACTGGCGTATTGTTCCAGTTAAATCTGAAAAATGTACACGATTTGTTTTTCAGAGAAACTGCGACAGGCCGTCGCATGCGGCTCCGCGCGGGTTTCCGGGGCTTTTCCTATACTCCTGCGAATTCGCCCCTGGAGCTGCCCATGCCTGTACATGCCGTCACGTTCAGCGATCTTGATGATCTGTCCCCACTTTTCGCCGGCTACCTGGAGTTCTATAAGGTCCCCCGGCCCCTGGCGGAAATCCGCGCCTTCCTCGAGCAGCGCCTGGATCGCGGCGACTCGACCCTGTTCATCGCCCATGACAGTGCAGGCACACCCCTGGGTTTTACCCAGCTTTATCCCTTTCTCTCGTCGCTGGCGCTGGCACCGGCCTGGTTGTTGAGCGATCTTTATGTAGTACCCGCCGCCCGGCGCCAGGGCGTCGGCGAAGACCTGATGAACGCCGCCCGCGCCCACGCCGAACGCACCGGCGCTTGCGGCATCCAGTTGGAAACCGCGAAGACCAACCTTGCCGGCCAGGCGCTGTACGAGCGACTGGGTTATGTGCGGGATGAGGTTTTCTTCACCTACTGGCTGAGCCTGGCCTGACGCCCGGCGCCGGTTGCCTACAGAGAAGGAGTCGAGCGTGGATCATCTGGTACTTACGGTCATCGCGGCGGACCAGCCCGGTCTGGTGGAACGCGTCGCGCAGTGCATCGCCGCCCACGGCGGCAACTGGCTGGAAAGCCGCATGTCACGCATGGCCGGGCAGTTCGCCGGCATCCTGCGGGTAGCGGTTCCGGCCGAGGGCTACGACGAACTGGTAGAGGGACTGCAGGGCCTCAGCGCCCACGGCATCCGCGTGATGCTGGCGCAGAGCGGGATCGAGCCGGCCTGTACCTGGAAGCCGATCCTGCTGGATCTGGTGGGTAACGATCGACCCGGCATCGTTCGCGACATCACGCGGCTGCTGGCGGAACTGGGGGTGAATCTGGAAAGCCTGGTCACAGAAGTGATGCCGGCGCCCATGAGCAGCGAGCCGCTGTTCCATGCCGAAGCGGTGCTGGCGGTTCCGCTGACCCTGTCGCTGGACGTGTTGCAGGCCAAGCTGGAGGGGCTGGCGGACGAGCTGATGGTGGAGCTGAACCTGCATCAGGAGAAGTGACTCTTTCGCCGTGTTGTGAAGCCCAACGTGCCCGCTACAAGGGCCGCCGTTGGGCTTCGCTGCGCCCTGACGGAACGCCGCCGCACCAACCTGCGGGAGCAGGTCAGGAATGGCGCCGCAGGGTGAGCCAGGCGTCGACGCTGTAGATGGCCAGGCCAACCCAGATGAAGGAGAAGGCCAGCAGCTTGCTCGGGTCGAAATGCTCGTCGAAGAGGAAGATCGCCTGAAGCATCACCAGGGTCGGCGCCAGGTACTGCAAGAAGCCGAGGGTGGTGTAAGGCAGGTTCCGCGCGGCGGCGTTGAAGCACACCAGCGGCACCAGCGTGATCGGGCCGGCGGCCATGAGCCAGAGGGCTTCGGGGCTGCTCCAGAAGCTGGCCTGCGCCGAGGCTGCACTCGGGTTCAGCAGTAGCCAGCCAACCGCCAGCGGCAGGAGCAACCAGGTTTCCACCACCAGGCCGGGCAGCGCCGCCACCGGCGCCTGTTTGCGGATCAGCCCATAGAAGCCGAAGGTCAGCGCCAGGGTGAGGGAGACCCAGGGCAGCGCGCCCACCTGCCAGATCTGCTGGGCCACGCCCACCGCTGCCAACAGTACCGCCAGCCACTGCAGCCGACGCAGGCGCTCGCCGAGAATCAGCATCCCCAGCAGCACATTCACCAGCGGGTTGATGTAGTAGCCGAGGCTCGCTTCGAGCATCCGCCCGTTGTTCACCGCCCAGACGTACACCAGCCAGTTGGCGGCGATGAGCATGCCACTGGCGGCCAGCACGCCGAAGCGCTTGGGATTCTCCCGCAGTTCGCGGAACCAGCCGGGGTGCTTCCAGACCAGCAGTAGCGCAGCGCCGAACAGGGCGGACCAGATGGCCCGGTGGACGATGATTTCCAGCGCCGGAACGCTCTGGATGGCTTTGAAGTAGAGCGGAAAGAGTCCCCAGATAATGTAGGCGGAGAGCCCCAGGATGTACCCGCGGCGCGGGTCGGCGGTGGCCATGAAGGTTCCTTGCTTAGGCAGCTAACGAGTGGTGCGACATTCTAGTTGGCGCCATCGGGGCTTGTCTGTGTGCTCAGGTTTTTTCCATGGGGATGGGCAAGCGGAAAGCGTAAGGGGTTCTTTACGCCTGCTCGCGAGGCGCGCCCGCTGCTCTTTTGTGGGGGCGATTTCAATCGCTGAGCGGACCACAGGTTCGCCCTGCGAGGTTTGGGGCGGCTGCGCAGCCCTTAGCGAATGAATTCGCCCCCACAATGGAATGCAGAGAGGCCCCGACCGTTCAGAACAGCTTCAAGGGCGCTTCGTCCAGCGCCGCCAGTTGTTCGCGCAGGGTGAGGATCTGGTCGCCCCAGTAGCGCTCGCTGCCGAACCAGGAGAAATGCATGGGGAAGGCCGGGTCGTCCCAGCGGCGGGCGATCCAGGCGCTGTGGTGCATGAGGCGCAGGGTGCGCAGGCCTTCGATCAGCGGCAACTCGCGCGGGTCGAAGTCGTGGAATTCCTGGTAGCCGTCTACCAGTTCGGCCAGTTGGCCGAGGCGCTCGTGGCGCTCGCCGGCGAGCATCATCCACAGGTCCTGGACCGCCGGGCCCATGCGGCAGTCGTCCAGGTCCACCACATGGAAGGCCTCGTCGCGGCACAGCAGGTTGCCGGGGTGGCAGTCGCCGTGCAGGCGGATGGGCTGGTAGCGCACTTGCGCGAACAGGGCATCCAGGCGCTTGAGCAGGTCGCGGGCGACCGACTCATAGGCCGGCAGCAGGCTGCGGGGAATGAAGTCGCCCTCCAGCAGGGTAGCCAGGGACTGGTGGCCGAAGTTATCCACCGCCAGGGTTTCCCGATGTTCGAACGGACGGGTCGCACCCACCGCGTGAAGGCGGCCGAGGAGCTGGCCGAGGCGGAAAAGCTGGTCCAGGTTGCCCGGCTCGGGGGCGCGGCCGCCGCGGCGGGGGAACAGGGCGAAGCGGAATCCGGCGTGTTCGAACAGGCTTTCACCATCACGAAGCAGCGGGGCCACGACCGGCACTTCGCATTCCGCCAGTTCGGCGCTGAAGCTGTGCTCCTCGCGGATTGCCGCGTCGCTCCAGCGCTGCGGTCGATAGAACTTGGCGATCAGCGGCTCGGCGTCTTCGATGCCCACCTGGTACACGCGGTTCTCGTAGCTATTCAGCGCGAGGATGCGCGCGTCGCTGAGGAAGCCGAGGCTTTCAACGGCATCCAGTACCAGGTCGGGAGTAAGGTCATCGAAGGGGTGGGACATGGAAGGCTCCGGCAGTCAGGCGCCCAGTCTATCCCTGCGAGCGATTTGCTGCGCGTCGGAATAACGGCCTAGAGCGCAGTACCGAGCAGTACCTGGCCAGGGGCGAACTGTGCGCGGACCCCGTCGCCTGGCTTGAGGCCGAACTGGGCCAGGCGCTCGGGTTCGACCAGGGCGCAAAGGGTCTGGCTGCTGGCCAGGGCGATGCGCACTTCGCTGGGGCCGTCGGCGGCGTCGAAGATTTCCTCGATCCGGCCCTGCAGCTGGTTCAGCGACTCGTCGGCCGGTTCGGAAAGCGGCAGCAGGCGCAGCCAGCCGGCCTTGATCAGTGCCACCACGCTGCGGCCCGGAGCCAGTTCCAGTTTCTCGGTGCTGTCGCGGGTGATCTGCGCCAGCAGGTGGGCGCCCCCGGCCAGTTCGACCTTCACTAGGTCATTGCGGCCCCTGGGCTGGATGTCGAGCACCCGGCCGCTCAGCTGGTTGCGGGCGCTGGTGCGCAGCATGAGGCGGCCCAGCAGCTCGAGGTCCTGTTCGCTTTCGGCGCTTTCCAGCAGGCGTGCCTGCAGGCTTTCCAGGCGCTTGTAGAGCGCCAGCAGGCGCTCGCCCTCTGCGGACAGCCGCGCGCCACCACCTCCCTTGCCACCCACCGAGCGTTCCACCAGGGGCCGCTCGGCGAGGTTGTTCAGCTCGTCGATGGCGTCCCAGGCGGCCTTGTAGCTCAGGCCGGCGGCCTTGGCGGCGCGGGTGATGGAACCTTGCACGGCGATCTGCTCCAGCAGCGCCAGACGCTGCGGGCGGCGGGTGAGTTGCTGGGTGAGGGCACTGGTCAGGCTCATGGGCAGGCGGATCGTCAGGGGTTCTGGCGCGCAGGCTGCGCCCGCGGGTCCATCGCGTCAAGCCTTCAGCGGTCGCCGGGGCGCGGCGTACGGGCCAGGCAGTAGACGTCCACCCGCGTCGCACCTGCACGCTTGAGCAGGCGGGCGAGGAAATGCGCGGTGGTGCCTGTGGTCAGCACGTCGTCCACCAGCGCCACGTGCAGGCCTTTCGCCTCGGCGCGCGGCGCCAGGGCGAAGGCGTGGCGCAGGTTGCGGCGTCGTGCGGCGGCATCCAGTCCTTGCTGGGGCGGCCCGTCCTCGACCCGCTGCAGCCAGTCATCCCGCTGCGCGATGTCCAGCTCTTTGCTCAGCCAGCGGGCCAGCATCTGTGCCTGATTGAAACCGCGCTTGCGCAGACGGGGAGGGGCCAGCGGAACCGGCAGAAGCGCGGCGGGGCGTGGAAAACCTTCGTTGAAGGCATGCTCCAGATGGCGCGCAAGCAACGCCCCGAGGAGGCGGCCATGGGGCCAGTTGCCCTGATGCTTGAAGCGAGTGATCAGGCTGTCCACCGGAAAGCCGTAGCGCCAGACGGCCTCCACCCGGGTGAAGGGCGGTGGCCGTTTCAGGCACTCGCCGCACGGCAGTCCATGGGTGGGCAGGGGCAGGGCGCACACCGAGCAGTGCCCGGCGAGCCAGGGAAGCTCGGTCTCACAGCCGCTGCAGATGGGCAGGCTGCCCCCTGGCGCGCGGCAAAGCAGGCAGGTGGGCGTGTGGCGAAACCAGTCCGGCCGCAGCCGAGCGAGCAGAGCGAACATGGTCCCCTCCGTGGGACATGGGGTTCAGACGATCAGCCAGCTCATCACCACCAGACCGAGGAAGGTGAGCACCAGGCCGCCGATGATGGACTTGCGAATGAAGGCGCGGATGCCGCTGTAGAGCAGGAGCAGGCCGATAACCAGCAGGAACAGGCTGAAGAAGGACACGTCCATGCCGATGGCCCGCGCCAGGCCGTTGAAAAAGTCGTCGATGGCCTGGCCAATGCCGCCCAGCACTCCAGAGAGCAGGTCGACGAAAAAGCGGATGACGGTGCCGATCATCCGGCCGAACCACTCGAAAAATCCCTCGGTACGCATTGCGGTGTATTGCTCCTTCAGCGGCGGGCTGCCCTGGATTGGAGCCGCGCCGGGAAATCTGGTTCAGTGGTGTTTGTGATTAAAAAATGATCAGATGTCGACCTGTGTCGTAATCCTGGTTGACAGCGTCACAGCCCCACTTATGATGCCCTAAGCCTGAATTCCCGGAATTTTGTTCCGGGTATCCCCGACAAGAGGCGCCACACAAGCGTCGAAGGAAACCTCCATGAGTGCAACCGCTTCCATCGCTACCCGTCACGACTGGTCCCTCGCCGAGGTGAAGGCGCTGTTCGAACAGCCGTTCAATGACCTGCTGTTCCACGCCCAGACCATCCACCGCGCGAACTTCGACCCGAATCGGGTACAGGTTTCCACCCTGCTGTCGATCAAGACCGGCGCCTGCCCGGAAGACTGCAAATACTGCCCGCAGTCCGGCCACTACAACACCGGCCTGGACAAGGAAAAGCTGATGGAAGTGCAAAAGGTGCTCGAAGCCGCTGCCGAAGCCAAGGCCATCGGTTCCACCCGCTTCTGCATGGGCGCCGCCTGGAAGCACCCGTCCGCGAAGGACATGCCCTACGTGCTGGAAATGGTCAAAGGCGTGAAGAAACTCGGCCTGGAAACCTGCATGACCCTCGGCAAGCTGACCCAGGAGCAGACCGTGGCGCTGGCCGAAGCGGGCCTCGACTACTACAACCACAACCTGGATACCTCGCCGGAGTTCTACGGCAACATCATCACCACCCGCACCTACAGCGAGCGCCTTCAGACCCTGGCGTACGTGCGCGAGGCGGGGATGAAGATCTGCTCCGGCGGCATCCTCGGCATGGGCGAGTCCGTTGAAGACCGCGCCGGCCTGCTGATCCAGCTGGCGAACCTGCCCGAGCACCCGGAATCGGTGCCGATCAACATGCTGGTGAAGGTCAAGGGCACCCCCCTGGCCGAAGAGAAGGACGTCGATCCGTTCGACTTCATCCGCACCCTGGCGGTCGCCCGCATCATGATGCCGAAGTCCCACGTGCGCCTGTCCGCCGGGCGCGAGCAGATGAACGAGCAGATGCAGGCCCTGGCCTTCATGGCCGGCGCCAACTCGATCTTCTACGGCGAGAAGCTGCTGACCACCAAGAACCCGCAGGCCGAGAAGGACATGCAGCTGTTCGCCCGTCTTGGCATCAAGCCGGAAGAGCGCGAAGAGCACGCCGACGAAGTGCACCAGGCCGCCATCGAGCAGGCCCTGGTCGAGCAGCGCGACTCGCAGCTGTTCTACAACGCCGCTTCCGTCTGATACCGCACCATCGAACCCTGTAGGAGCGAGCTTGCTCGCGAAGGGCGGCTCCTGCAGGTTCGCCAGCAAGCTGGCTCCTACGAAAGACCGAACCGCCCATGCCTTTTGATCTCGCATCCCGCCTCGCCGCCCGCCATGCGGACAACCTCTATCGCCAGCGCCCGTTGCTGGAAAGCCCACAGGGGCCCGAGGTGGTGGTGGACGGCCGACCCATGCTGGCCTTCTGCTCCAATGACTACCTGGGCCTGGCCGACCACCCCGAGGTGAAGGCCGCCCTGCAGCGTGGCGTGGAGCGCTGGGGCGCCGGCGGTGGTGCTTCGCACCTGGTGATCGGCCACAGCGGCCCGCACCATGACCTGGAACTGGCCCTCGCCGAATTCACCGGGCGGCCCCGCGCGCTGCTGTTCTCCACCGGCTACATGGCCAACCTGGGTGCCGTCACCGCGCTGCTGGGCAAAGGCGATACCGTGCTGGAAGACCGCCTCAACCATGCGTCCCTGCTGGACGCCGGGCTGCTCTCCGGTGCGCGTTTCTCGCGCTACCTGCATAACGATGTCGACAGCCTCGCCAGTCGTCTGGAAAAGGCGGAAGGCAATACCCTGGTGGTCACCGACGGCGTGTTCAGCATGGACGGCGACCTCGCCGAACTACCGGCCCTCTGCGCCGCCGCAAAGGCCCGTGGCGCCTGGGTGATGGTGGATGACGCCCATGGTTTCGGTCCGCTGGGCGCCACTGGCGGCGGCATCGTCGAGCACTTCGGCCTGGGCCTGGAGGATGTGCCCGTGCTGGTGGGCACCCTGGGCAAGGCCTTCGGCACTGCCGGCGCCTTCGTTGCCGGCAGCGAAGAGCTGATCGAGACGCTGATCCAGTTTGCCCGCCCCTACATCTATACGACCAGCCAGCCCCCGGCCGTGGCCTGCGCCACCCTGAAGAGCCTGGAACTGCTGCAGCGCGAAAGCTGGCGCCGTGAGCACCTGAACAAGCTGATCCGGCGCTTCCGCGAGGGTGCGGCCGAAATCGGCCTGACCCTGATGGACAGCCCGACGCCTATCCAGCCGATCCTGATCGGCGACAGCGCCCGCGCCCTGAAACTGTCCGCGCTCCTGCGCGATCGCGGCATCCTGGTCGGTGCGATCCGCCCGCCCACCGTGCCGGCCGGCAGTGCGCGGCTGCGCGTCACTTTCTCCGCCGCTCACAGCGAAGAGCAGCTTGAATCCTTGCTGAGTGCCCTGGCCGAGTGCTGGGCAACCCTGGCGAAGGAGGAAGCCCCCGATGCGTGAGCGCCTGATACTGCTACCGGGCTGGGCCATTGGCCCGGCTGCCCTCGAACCCCTGCGTGAAGCCCTGCTGGAGCGTGCGCCGCACCTGGCGGTGGAGATCGAACCCTTGCCCGCCCTGGACCAGGCCGGCGCCTGGCTCGACGAGCTGGACGCGCGCCTGCCTGAGGACAGCTGGCTGGCCGGCTGGTCCCTTGGCGGCATGCTCGCTGCGCAACTGGCCGCGCGTCGTGGCGACGCCTGCCGTGGCCTGATCGGGTTGTGCAGCAACATGAGTTTCCGCGACCGCGACGACTGGCCCTGCGCCATGTCCCAGGAGATCTTCGCGGCCTTCTACGAGGCCTGCCGCCTCGACCCCGCGCAGACCTTGAAACGCTTCACCATGCTGGTGGCCCAGGGAGCGCGGGATGCCCGTACCCTGGCGCGGCAGCTCCAGGTCACCCAGGTGCCCGGCGAGCCCAAGGTGCTGGATGCCGGCCTGCGCCTGCTCGACGTGCTGGATATTCGCGCGGCGATCCAGGGCTTCGGCGGTCCGCAGCTCTACCTGTTCGCTGGTCGCGATGCGCTGGTGCCGGCCACCGCCGCCGATGCGCTGCTGGATTGGTTGCCGGATGTGGAAGTGCAGGTTTTCGCCGACGCCAGCCACGGCCTGCCACTGGAGCGGCCGGAAGAGGTGGCGGCGGCCATCCTCGGTTTCATGCGCGAGGGTGACGATGTCTGATCCACGGATCGCTGCCGAGGCCGAAGGCCAACTGCCGGACAAGCGCCAGGTGGCCGCGTCCTTTTCCCGCGCGGCGGACAGCTACGACAGCGTCGCCGCCCTGCAACGGGCAGTCGGCCACGAACTGCTGAGTCGGCTGCCGCAAGGCTTCGAGCCGCAGCGCTGGCTCGACCTGGGCTGCGGCACCGGCTACTTCTCCCGTGCCCTGGCCGAGCGCTTCCCCGCGGGCGACGGACTTGCCGTGGACATCGCCGAAGGCATGCTGCGCCATGCGCGTCCGCTGGGGGGCGCGCGGCGCTTCATCGCCGGGGATGCCGAGCACCTGCCATTGGCCAGCGGTACCTTGCAACTGATCTTCTCCAGCCTCGCCGTGCAGTGGTGCGCCGACTTCGCCGCCGTGCTTGCCGAGGCCCGTCGCGTCTTGCAGCCGGGAGGCGTATTCGCCTTCAGCAGCCTCTGCGTCGGCACCCTGCAGGAGCTGCGCGACAGTTGGCAGGCGGTGGATGGCTTCGTCCACGTCAACCGCTTCCGTCGCCTGGAGGACTACCAGGACCTGTGCGCGGCCAGCGGCCTGCTGCCGCTGGACCTGGACAGCGAGCCCCAGGTGCTGCACTACGCCGACCTGCGCACCCTGACCCACGAACTCAAGGCCCTTGGCGCCCACAACCTCAATCCAGGCCGCCCGGGCGGACTGACCGGGCGGGCGCGCATCCTGGCGCTGGTAGAGGCCTACGAGCGCTTCCGCCAGCCGCAGGGCCTGCCGGCCACCTACCAGGTGGTCTACGGCGTACTGAAGAAGGAAGACTGAAATGGCCGCGGCCTACTTCGTGACCGGCACCGACACCGAGATCGGCAAGACCACCATTGCCGCAGGGCTGCTGCACGCCGCCCGGACGCTGGGGTTGTCCACCGCGGCGGCCAAGCCGGTGGCGTCCGGCTGCGAGGAGACCGCCGACGGTCTGCGCAACAGCGATGCCCTGGCGTTGCTGGGCGAGTGCACGCTGCCGCTGGCCTATGAGGAGGTCAATCCGCTGGCCTTCGCCCCGGCCATCGCGCCGCACCTTGCCGCACTCGAGGCCGGCATCCATCTGGATCTGGACGCCCTTGCCGGTCCGGTACGCCGGGTCCTGGCCATGGGCGCCGATTTCAGCCTGGTGGAGGGAGCGGGCGGCTGGCGCGTGCCCCTGGCCGGTTCCGCCACCCTGTCCGACCTGCCTATCGCCCTTGGCCTGCCGGTGATCCTGGTGGTGGGCGTGCGGCTGGGCTGCATCAACCATGCGCTGCTGACTGCCGAGGCGATCCGGCGTGATGGCCTGACCCTCGCTGGTTGGGTCGCCAACGTAGTCGACCCGCAGACATCGCGTCTGGAAGAGAACCTCGCCACCCTGGGCGAGCGCCTGCCGGCGCCTTGCCTGGGTCATGTACCGCACCTGGCCGAGGCAAGCCCGGCGGCGGTGGCGCGCCATCTCGACCTGGCGCCGCTCGGTACGTTCGTCCAGCGCTGATTGCACAGTGCCACGCCGGCTGCTTCAATTGCCGGCATCGTCAAACGAGCTTCGGTATCCGCCATGGAAATCCAGGGTAGTGGCTTCAGCGCCGGTCTTGGCGCCATCCAGTCCGGCCAGCGCATGGTCGAGAAGGCCGCCGGCGAAATCGCCAGCAGCACAGTCGCAGGCGCCGACTCGCAGCAACCCGCCGACCTCACCTCCATCCTGCTCGCCCTCGAGGCCGGCAAAGTCCAGGCCGAAGCCGGCAGCATGGTCGCCAAGGCCACCGACCAGATGATCGGCAGCCTCATCGACACCTTCGCCTGATCCCCCCAAGGGCCGCTTCTCGCGGCCCTTTTCGCATCGCCTTCTTCTGCCTGGTCCGGCGCTGTCGCGCTGGTTCTTGATCTTTACTGTCTTCAGGCAGGGCCTTCGGCTGCCTGCCAGGGATATGACCGGTCGGTCGGGCGGAGCGCTTGACAGGGATTTGGAGTAAACGTATGTTTCAAACGCCTGTTTGATTGCTCCCGCAATTGCCACAAGATGCCGTTAGCGACCGGCGCTCCGGTCAGCTGAACCAGGAACCCACTGCAGAGGTTTACCGCTATGCCTGATTACAAGGCCCCCTTGCGTGATATCCGCTTCGTTCGTGACGAGCTGCTCGGCTACGAAGCGCACTATCAGAGCCTGCCTGGCTGCCAGGACGCCACCCCGGACATGGTCAACGCCATCCTCGAGGAAGGCGCCAAGTTCTGCGAGCAGGTGATCGCTCCGCTGAACCGTGTGGGTGACACCGAGGGCTGCACCTGGAGCGAGTCCGGCGTGAAGACCCCGACCGGCTTCAAGGAAGCGTACAAGCAGTTCGTCGAAGGCGGCTGGCCGAGCCTGGCCCATGACGTCGACCACGGCGGCCAGGGCCTGCCGGAGTCCCTGGGCCTGGCCATCAGCGAGATGGTTGGCGAGGCCAACTGGTCCTGGGGCATGTACCCCGGCCTGTCCCATGGCGCGATGAACACCCTGTCCGCCCATGGCACCGACGAGCAGAAGCACACCTACCTGACCAAGCTGGTATCCGGCGAGTGGACCGGCACCATGTGCCTGACCGAGCCGCACTGCGGTACCGACCTGGGCATGTTGCGCACCAAGGCCGAGCCCCAGGCCGACGGTTCCTACAAGGTTTCCGGCACCAAGATCTTCATCTCCGCCGGTGAACACGATATGGCCGACAACATCGTCCATATCGTCCTGGCCCGCCTGCCCGACGCTCCGGCCGGCACCAAGGGTATTTCCCTGTTCATCGTTCCGAAGTTCATGCCGAATGCCGATGGTTCGGCCGGCGAGCGCAACGCCGTTTCCTGCGGTTCCATCGAGCACAAGATGGGCATCCACGGCAACGCCACCTGCGTGATGAACTTCGACGGCGCCACCGGCTTCCTGATCGGTCCGGCGAACAAGGGCCTGAACTGCATGTTCACCTTCATGAACACCGCTCGCCTGGGTACCGCGCTGCAAGGCCTGGCCCACGCCGAGATCGGTTTCCAGGGTGGCATCAAGTACGCTCGCGAACGCCTGCAGATGCGCTCCCTGACCGGCCCGAAAGCGCCGGACAAGGCTGCCGACCCGATCATCGTCCACCCGGACGTGCGTCGCATGCTGCTGACCATGAAGGCCTTCGCCGAAGGCAACCGCGCCATGGTCTACTTCACCGCCAAGCAAGTGGACATCGTCAAGTACAGCCAGGACGAAGAGCAGAAGAAAGCTGCTGACGGCCTGCTGGCTTTCCTGACCCCCATCGCCAAGGCCTTCATGACCGAAGTGGGCTTCGAATCCGCTTCCCATGGCATGCAGATCTACGGCGGCCACGGCTTCATCAGCGAGTGGGGCATGGAGCAGAACCTGCGCGACTGCCGCATCTCCATGATGTACGAAGGCACCACCGGCGTTCAGGCCCTCGACCTGCTGGGGCGCAAGATCCTGATGACCCAGGGCGAAGCGCTGAAGGGCTTCACCAAGATCGTGCACAAGTTCTGCCAGGCCAACGAATCCAACGAAGCCGTCAAGGAATTCGTCGAGCCTCTGGCCAGGCTGAACAAGGAGTGGGGCGAGCTGACCATGAAGATCGGCATGGCCGCCATGAAGGACCGCGAGGAAGTGGGTGCCGCTTCGGTGGACTACCTGATGTACTCCGGTTACGCCTGCCTGGCTTACTTCTGGGCCGACATGGCTCGCCTGGCTGCCGAGAAACTGGCTGCCGGCGAAGGCGATGCCGCCTTCTACAAGGCCAAGCTGCAGACCGCGCGTTTCTACTTCAAGCGCATCCTGCCGCGTACCCGCACCCACGTGGAAGCCATGCTGTCCGGTGCGAGCAACCTGATGGACCTGGCCGAAGAAGACTTCGACCTGGGTTACTAAGGTTCAGCGCTACACGAAGAGCCCGCCATCCGGCGGGCTTTTTCGTTCCGGGTATCGGGTTGTGCGGAAGTTCGCAGCACCGCCCCGTGCGCGTGTATCGCGCCTGTGCAATCATATCGCCAGCTCGATTTTTCCCCGTCTTTAGAATCCCAGGATCAGACCCCGTGCGGCCTCGTGTGTCCTATCGCGTCAGCCATTTCCTGCCCCCACTGCTGCTGGTGGTCGGGGGTGGGGTGGTGGGCTCGCTGTCGGGGATGAACGAGTTCTTCACCTCCCTCTTCAACGTGCTGCCCACCTTGCTGCTCCTGCTGGGCGGCGCCTTCTGTTCGGCTTATGGCCGGGTTCGCCAGGTGGCGCTGCTGCTGGTGGTCTACCTGGCCTATTACCAGCTCGATACCCAGGTCGATTACTACCAGGCCGAGCGAGTGGTGCGAGAGGATGCCGGACTGGTCTTCCATCTCGCCAGCCTGCTGTTGCCCATGCTCTATGGCCTGTACGGCTGCTGGGAGGAACGCACTCACCTGCTGCAGGATTTCGTCGCCCGCGGCGCGGTGCTGATGGCGGTACTCGGCGTAACGGTGGCGCTGGGCAGCAACTACCCGGATGCGGTGCTGGGCATGATCGGCAAGATCTACTGGCCCTTGCTGCACGGCAACTGGATGACCATGGTCCAGCTGGCCTACCTGGCGTTCGTCGTCGCCCTGGTGGCCTTGCTGGTCGCCTACCTGCGCCAGCCGCGACCGCAGCATGCGGCTCAACTGCTCGGGCTGGTCGGCCTGCTGTGGATGTTGCCCAGGGCCTTCATGCTGCCCCACGCGCTCCACGTAATGAGCAGCCTGGTGATGCTCGCGCTCACCGCGTCCGTGGTCCATGAGGCTTACCAGATGGCTTTTCGCGACGAACTCACCGGCCTGCCCGGTCGTCGTGCATTGAACGAGCGCCTGCGGCGCCTCGGACGCAACTACGTGCTGGCGATGACCGACGTCGACCACTTCAAGAAATTCAACGACACCTACGGCCACGACGTAGGCGACCAGGTGCTGCGCCTGGTGGCCAGCCGTCTGCGCAAGGTGGGCGGCGGTGGCAAGGCCTATCGCTATGGCGGCGAGGAATTCACCATCCTCTTCCCCGGTAAATCGGTGGAGGAGTGCATGCCCCACCTGGAAGCGGTGCGCCAGGCCATCGAGCAGTACCAGATGCACCTGCGTGACCAGGACAGCCGGCCGAAGAGTGACGACGCCGGCCGTGCCAGGCGTGGGGCCGCCAGCGGACAGACCGTGTCGGTGACCATCAGCATCGGTGTGGCCGAACGGGATGCTGAACAGCGCACCCCGGAAGAGGTCATCAAGGTCGCCGACCAGGCGCTCTACAGCGCCAAGAGCGCGGGGCGCAACCGGGTCTTCCGCCATGGCGAGAATCGCCGGGGAGCGGTGCGGGTGAAGAAGGCCGCCAGTAGCTGACGCGGTGGGTTATGACGCTCCATTCAGCAGCGGCAGCGTCGTTGTAGGGATGGCGGGTGCAAAGTAGGGTCGAGAGTTCGAGTCCCCCTCAAGGAGAGCACCCTAATGCCCGAGTACAAGGCCCCGCTGCGCGACATCCGTTTCCTCATCGACGAAGTCTTCGACTACCCGGCCAGCTACGCGGCGCTGGGCGCCAGTGACGCCACCCCGGACATGGTTGCCGCCATCCTCGAAGAGGGCGCCAGGTTCTGCGAGCAGGTGCTCTCGCCCATCAACCGTTCCGGCGATGAAGAAGAGTGCCAGTGGCGCGACGGTGTGGTGACCACGCCCAAGGGCTTCAAGGAAGCCTTCGCCCAGTACGTCGAAGGGGGCTGGAATGGCCTGGCGGCGGACCCGGCCTACGGCGGCCAGGGCCTGCCCCATTCCCTCGGACTGATCATCAGCGAGATGGTCGCCTCGGCCAACCAGTCCTGGGCCATGTACCCGGGCCTGACCCACGGCGCCATGTCGGCCATCCACGCCCACGGCACCGAAGAGCAGAAGCAGACCTACCTGACCCGCCTCACCGAAGGCCGCTGGACCGGCACCATGTGCCTCACCGAGCCCCATTGCGGCACCGACCTCGGCATCATCAAGACCCGCGCCGTGCCCCAGGCCGACGGCAGCTACGCGATCTCCGGCACCAAGATCTTCATCTCCGCCGGCGAACACGACATGAGCGAGAACATCATCCACCTGGTGCTGGCCAAGCTCCCCGATGCGCCGGCGGGCACCAAGGGCATCTCCCTGTTCATCGTGCCCAAGTTCCTCCCGGCCGGTGACGGCATCGGCGAGCGCAACGCCGTGTCCTGCGGCTCCATCGAACACAAGATGGGCATCAAGGCCTCGGCCACCTGCGTGATGAACTTCGATGGCGCCACAGGCTTCCTCATCGGCGAAGCCAACAAGGGCCTGAACTGCATGTTCACCATGATGAACCACGCCCGCCTCGGCACCGGCATGCAGGGCCTCTGCCTCGGCGAAGCCAGTTACCAGGGCGCCGTGCGTTACGCCAACGATCGCCTGCAGATGCGTGCCCTCACCGGGCCCAAGGCGCCGGACAAGCCGGCCGACCCGATCATCGTGCACCCCGATGTGCGCCGCATGCTGCTGACCATGAAGGCCTTCAACGAGGGCAACCGCGCCCTGGCCTACTTCACCGCCCAGCAACTGGACATCGCCCATCGCAGCGACAGCGCCGAGCAGCGGGAAGAAGCGGAAAACCTGCTGGCCTTCCTCACCCCCATCTGCAAGGCCTTCATGACCGAGTCCGGCCTGGAGGCGACAAACCTCGGCATGCAGGTGTTCGGCGGCCACGGCTACATCCGTGAATGGGGCATGGAGCAGCTGGTACGCGACTGCCGCATCGCCCCCATCTACGAAGGCACCAATGGCATCCAGGCCCTCGACCTGCTCGGCCGCAAGGTGCTCGGCAGCCAGGGCAAGTTGCTGCGCGGCTTCACCAGACTGATCCACAAGTTCTGCCAGGCCCAGGCCGAGCACCCGCGCTTCAAGACGCAGGTCGCCGAGCTGGCGCGCCTCAACCAGCAGTGGGGCGAACTGACCCAGAAGGTCGGCATGGCCGCCATGAAGAACCCGGACGAAGTGGGCGCCGCCGCCCTCGACTACCTCATGTACTCCGGCTACATCACCCTGGCCTGGCTCTGGCTGCGCATGGCCCTGGTGGCCGAAGACAAGCTGCAGGCGGGCGAGGGCGACAGCGCCTACTATCAGACCAAGCTGGCGACCTGCGACTTCTACTTCAAGCGCCTGCTGCCGCGCACCGAGGCCCACCGGGCGGCGGTGGAGGCGGGCAGCGATTGCCTGATGCAGTTGCCCGCGGAGAACTTCGCGCTCTGATCCGCCGATGGACGGTCGAAGGCCCGTCTGGAGCGGGCCTTTTCCTTTTCAAGGAGCGCCGTGACTGACTGTGAACATATGGTCACGAAGTGACACTATGTCTCTAAAAAGTTGTTCATGTACACTCCGGGTCTATCCGTGAAACCGGCCCCACTGGCCACCTGTGAGTGATTACGAGGTTTGCACATGGCTGACTACAAAGCGCCCCTGCGCGATATGCGCTTCGTCCTCAATGAAGTCTTCGAGGTCGCCAAGCTCTGGGCTGAACTGCCTGCCCTGGCCGAAGTGGTCGACGCCGACACCGCCTCCGCCATCCTGGAAGAAGCCGGCAAGGTCACCGGCGGCGTGATCGCCCCGCTGAACCGCAGCGGCGACGAAGAAGGCTGCCAGTGGAAGGACGGTTCCGTGACCACTCCGGCGGGTTTCCCCGCGGCCTACAAGACCTACGCCGAGGGCGGCTGGGTCGGTGTGGGCGGTGACCCCGTCTTCGGCGGCATGGGCATGCCCAAGGTGATTTCCGCCCAGGTGGAAGAGATGGTCAACGCGGCCAACCTGTCCTTCGGCCTGTACCCGATGCTGACCGCCGGCGCCTGCCTGTCGATCAACGCCCACGCCAGCGAAGAGCTGAAGGAAAAGTACCTGCCGAACATGTACGCAGGTGTCTGGTCCGGTTCCATGTGCCTGACCGAACCGCACGCCGGTACCGACCTGGGCATTATCCGCACCAAGGCCGAACCCCAGGCCGACGGCAGCTACAAGATCACCGGCACCAAGATCTTCATCACCGGTGGCGAGCACGACCTGACCGAGAACATCATCCACCTGGTACTGGCCAAGCTGCCGGATGCCCCTGCGGGCCCGAAAGGCATCTCGCTGTTCCTGGTGCCGAAGGTCATGGTCAACGCCGATGGCTCCCTGGGTGAGCCGAACGCCGTGTCCTGCGGCTCCATCGAACACAAGATGGGCATCAAGGGCTCGGCTACCTGCGTGATGAACTTCGATGGCGCCACCGGCTACATCGTCGACGCCCCGAACAAGGGCCTGGCCGCCATGTTCACCATGATGAACTACGAGCGTCTGGGCGTCGGTATCCAGGGCCTGGCTTCCGGCGAGCGTTCCTACCAGAGCGCCGTGGAATACGCCCGCGAGCGTATCCAGAGCCGCGCACCGACCGGCCCGGTCGCCAAGGAAAAGGCCGCCGACCCGATCATCGTGCACCCCGACGTGCGCCGCATGCTGCTGACCATGAAGGCAGCGAACGAAGGCGGTCGCGCCTTCTCCAGCTACGTGGCCATGCAGCTGGACACCGCCAAGTACAGTGAAGACGCCACCACCCGCAAACGTGCGGAAGAGCTGGTCGCCCTGCTGACCCCGGTGGCCAAGGCGTTCCTCACCGACCTCGGTCTGGAAACTACCGTACACGGCCAGCAGGTCTTCGGCGGCCACGGCTTCATCCGCGAGTGGGGCCAGGAGCAACTGGTGCGTGACGTGCGCATCACCCAGATCTACGAAGGCACCAACGGCATCCAGGCCCTCGACCTGGTGGGTCGCAAGGTGGTGGCCAGCGGTGGCGCGTTCTACAAGCACTTCGCCGACGAGATCAAGGCCTTCGCCAATGGCGCCTCCGCCGAGCTGGCCGAGTTCGTCGAGCCGCTGAAAGCCGCCGTCGCCAACCTCGACGAGCTGACTGCCTGGGTCCTGGACCGCGCGAAGAACAACCCGAACGAAATCGGCGCTGCGTCGGTGGAGTACCTCCACGTGTTCGGCTACACCGCCTACGCCTACATGTGGGCGCTGATGGCGCGCGCTGCCCTGGGCAAGGAAGGACAGGACGAGTTCTACGCCAGCAAGCTCGGCACCGCGCGTTTCTACTTCGCCCGCCTGCTGCCGCGCATCCACTCCCTGACCGCCTCGGTGAAGGCCGGCAGCGAGTCGCTCTACCTGCTGGACGCCGAGCAGTTCTAAGCGCTACCCGGCAAACACAAAGCCCCGCAATTGCGGGGCTTTGTGTTTTCAGGCTGCCGGCCTTAGCTGTGGGGGCGAATTCATTCGCGAACGAATTCGCTCCCACCCGGGAACATCAGGGCTGCAACGAATCCGCCAGGCTCGGATCGTCGATGTAGCGGTTGCGATTGCCCTGGAGGGCTTCGATGCGGCCGTTGCGGGCGCGTTCCTCGCCATCCACCGGGTCCAGGCGGTTCCACTGCTGGAACATCTGCAGCTGCCCGACGATGGGCAGGCCGTATTCCGTGTGCATGTAGAAGATCGCCCGCGCCACGTTGCCCTTGGCGGCGTCGCGGGGCTCGACCAGTTGGTACGCGGATTTGAAGTCGCAGTCGGCCAGCGTACTCTGGCCGCCATCGCCCACGTTGCCGAACAGGGCGTTGCGCCGCGCCAGTTCGATGCGCGACTGGTCCGGGTAGAGGTTGTGCAGGTCGGAAAGCATGTAGGGATAGTGCGGGTTGGCCGTCTGGCACTGGCTGTCGGTGACGCAGCGAAGGGCGCTCTTGATCTGCTTGGTGCTGTACACCGGGCTGGCGCTCAGCAGGCCGCCGGGGCTGCTGAAGGCCTTGCCGCAATAGAGAGTGGTGCCGCCGTCGGCATAGAGCTGTTGCCAGAAGGCCTGCTCGACCGCGGCCTTGGGATCGGCCAGGCGATCCTGGCCACCGGCGAACGCGAAACCGGCGGCAACGGCCGCCAGGCAGGAAAGGGCAGTAAGGACTGGGCGCATGGTCTTGACCCTGGGACCGCCTTGTCGGGGTCTGTTGTTCTTGTAGGACAAAACGAGTCTAACAAGAGCGCCGTGCGCAAACCAAGACCAACCGATCGCTTGCTTGGTTGCACCTTCGGTTGCAATAAGATCCCCCGGATTAATCGCTAAATCGTGTAAGCATTGGCTTACAAGCGCTGGTGGCTATAGCTCCTTTCGGGGCCATGCGACCGGGATTAATCTTCACTCCATTGGACGTCGCGCAGGAAGCGCACTGAAGAACAGGGATACGCCGGATTTCCGCCAGGATGGCGGTCAGATCAGGGATGTCGGGACACAGTCTGCAAAACCTCGCTTCGGCGGGGTTTTTCTTTTTCTGCATCCCGACAATTCTAGAGCAGTGGTTCCTTCGGCCCGATCGCGCCTTCCAGCAAGGAGCGCAGCAATTCCAGGGTCGCCTGTTGGCGCTGCGCATCGCGAAACACCAATCCCACCTTCAACGGCACCCGTGGCTCGCTCAGCGGCTTCCACAGCAACCCCTGGTTGGCGTGCATCTGCCTTGCGCGGCCGGGCAGAACGGTGGCCAGCATGGTGTGCGGCAGGCTGTCGAGAATCCCGGCCATATGGTTCAGCTCCGCCTGTACGTGGGGGCGCCGGCCGAGCAGTGCGAGTTGTTCCTGCCAGATCTGCCGCACGCGGAACTCCTCGCCCAGAAGCAGCATCGGCAGCTCGGCTGCCTGGCTCAGCGACACCTTCTTGAACTCCTTCAGCGGGTGTTCGTTGGGGATCACCAGCTGCAGCTCGTCTTCGTACAGCAGCAGGCTGTGCAGCCCCGGCTGGCGCGGCGGCAGGAAGCCGATGCCGATGTCCAGGTTGCCGGTAAGCAGGCGCCGTTCGATATCCAGGCCCGACAGTTCGTAGATCTGCACCACCAATTGCGGCTGCGCCTCGCGCAGGCGCTCCAGCAGCATCGGTACCAGCGAAGCATTGACCGTCTGCAGCACGCCGATCGCCAGACTGCGCGGCGACTGGCCACGGAACCCGCGCAATGCTTCGCGGACGCGTTCCAGGCCATCCAGCAGCGGCAGGGCGTGGTTGTAGAGGGTATGGGCGGCCAGGGTCGGCAGCAGGCGCTTGCCGCTGCGCTGGAACAGGCTGACGTCCAGGCCCTGTTCCAGCTGGCGGATCTGCTGCGAAAGCGCGGGTTGCGACAGGCTCAGGCGCTCGGCGGCGCGCCCCACATGGCCTTCCTCGTAGAGTGCGACGAAGTAGCGAAGCTGGCGAAAATCCATAAGCGTTACTTATCGATAAAGCTGGAAAATCGAAATGTCCCTGAGTGCCGCAAGCCCATAGCCTATACCGCGTAGAGACTGTTTCTCGCGCTGGAGAGGGCGAATGTGCGCGTTAGTCGTGAATGGGGTTTTCATAGGTAAAGCCGAAGATATAGGTGGAGGTCTGTCCAGTGCAATCGACAAGCTGCCGGTCGACCACCGCCTCTGGCTCTGGCCCCAGGGCCTGGGCAGCGACGAACAGGGTGACCCGCGATTCCATGGCGGACCTGAACGTGCCCTGCACCACTATCCCGTCGAACACTACCGCTACTGGCGCAGGCACTACCGTCACCTCGACTGGAAGGCGCCGAGCTTCGGCGAAAACCTGTCCACCTGCGGCCTGACCGAAGACCAGGTGTGCATCGGCGACATCTTCCGCTGGGGCCAGGCGTTCATCCAGGTCAGCCAGCCGCGTTCGCCCTGCTATCGCCTGAGCCGCCGCTGGGGTATTCCCAGCCTGCCCGAGGAGGTGCAGGAGAGCGGCCGCTGCGGCTGGTTCTACCGCGTCCTGCGGCCAGGCTACGTCAGCCGCGAAGACGCCGTGGAGCTGATCCAGCGCAGCTACCCCGGCCTGACCGTTGCCCATGCCATCCGGAGTTTTTTCCATTACCCGCTGGAGCACGCCGGCCTGCAGCAGTTGCAGCAGTGCGAAGCGCTGTCCAGCCGCTGGCGCGATACCGCCGCGCGACGCCTGAGCAGCGGCCTTGTCGAAGACTGGAACGCCCGCCTGTTCGGGCTGCCGCTGGAGGGAATGCGCGCATGAGTGACTACCGCATCAGCCTGCATCGCGAGGACGTATTGCTGGCGGAACTCAGCGTCAGCCAGACGCGCTACGTCGAGTTGACCCGCGAGCTGCGCGCGCGTTTCCCCCGTGAGGACGGCTTCAGCCTGCACATCGAGCGGCGTCGCGAAGTACGCCGGATTCTCGAACAGAGCCCGGACGGCCTGCGCCTGCTGGGCGTCGAATACCGCCATGAAAAGGTCCCCGAGCATGCGTGACCCCCTCGCCAGCCTGCGCCTGATGAAGACCGTGGAACGTCCGGCGCAGCTCTTCGTGCGCGGCCAGGGTTCCTGGCTCTGGGACTCCGAAAGCCGTGCCTACCTGGACTTCACCCAGGGCTGGGCAGTCAACAGCCTGGGCCACAGCCCCAGCGTGGTGGTGGACGCCCTCAAGCGCCAGGCGGAAAGCCTGATCAACCCCGGCCCGGCCTACTACAACCGCGGCATGCTCGAACTGGCTTCACGCTTGTGCCAGGCCAGCGGCAGCGACCAGGTCTATTTCCTCAACAGCGGCGCCGAGGCCAACGAAGGCGCCATCAAGCTGGCGCGCAAGTGGGGCCAGTTGCACCGTGGCGGTGCCCATCGCATCGTCACCGCCTGCAACAGCTTCCACGGTCGCACCCTGGCGGCCATGTCCGCATCCGGAAAGCCGGCGTTCGAAACGCTGTTCGAACCCAAGGTGCCCGGCTTCACCAAGGTCCCCTACAACGACCTCGACGCCCTGGCCGCCGCGGTGGACGAGCAGACGGTTGCGGTGATGCTGGAGCCGGTGCAGGGCGAGGCCGGTGTGGTGCCTGCCACATTGGACTACCTGCAGGGCGCCGAGCGCCTGTGCCGCGAACGGGGCGTGTTGCTGATCCTCGATGAAGTGCAGACCGGCATCGGCCGCTGCGGCACCCTGCTGGCCGAAGAGCTCTACGGCATCCGCGCCGACATCATCACCCTCGGCAAGGGCCTGGGTGGTGGCGTGCCCCTGGCGGCGCTGCTGGCCCGTGGCAACGCCTGCTGCTTCGAGCCGGGCGAGCAGGGCGGCACTTACCATGGCAACGCGCTGATGACCGCTGCCGGCCTGGCGGTGCTGAACACCGTGCTGGAGCCTGGCTTCATGGAACAGGTGCGCGACGTGGCACAGCACCTGCGCGAAGGCCTGGCGCGGATGTCCCGCCGCCACGGTCATGGCCCCCTGCGTGGCCATGGTCTGATGGTCGGCCTGCCGCTGATCCACCAGTCCGCGCCGCTGGTGGCCCGTCATGCCTTCGATGAAGGGCTGTTGATCAACGCGCCGCAGCCGGACTGCCTGCGCTTCACCCCGGCGCTGACCGTAAGCCGCGCCAATGTCGATGAAATGCTCAAACGCCTGAACCGCGCCTTCGTCCTGGCCAAGAGCAAACCCCTGGAGATTGCCTGACATGCACGTCGCCATCCTGCAGCACGCCCCCTTCGAAGGCCCTGGCCGCATCAGCCAATGGCTCGACCTGCGCGCCGCCAAGGTGCGGGTGTTCAATCTCTACGCCGATGCGCACCTGCCGAAGCTGGACGACTTCGACCTGCTGATCGTCATGGGCGGCCCCATGAGCGTGCATGACGAGGAAGAGCTGCCCTGGCTCAAGGCCGAGAAGAAACTGATCCGCAAGTCGCTGGATGCCGGCAAGCGGATCCTCGGCATCTGCCTGGGCGGCCAGCTCCTGGCCCAGGCCCTGGGTGCCGAGGTGCGCAAGGGCGAGGCGGAGATCGGCTGGTGGCCCATGGAAAAGCGCCTCGAAGCGGACTGCTCACCGCTGGGCCGCATGCTGCCCCAGCGGCTGTTGGCGATGCATTGGCACGGCGAGACCTTCGACCTGCCGACTGGGGCCATCCCGCTCTATGGCTCGGCGGCCTGCACCAACCAGGGCTTCGTCTGGGAAGAGCGCGCCATCGGCCTGCAATGCCATCTGGAAGGCACTCCGGAAAGCATCGAGGCGATGCTGGAGGCCTGCGCGGCGGATCTGGAGCTACCCGGCTCGGTGGAGGACGCAGCGGCCATCCGCGATGGCTTCCCCCACTGCAGCGCCCTGGCGCCCACACTGTTCCGTCTGCTCGACTACCTCACCGGGCCGCACGCCGCGCTGACCTGAGGTGTAGGGGCGAATGAATTCGACCCTGGAGGATTTCAGCCCAACTACAGCAATGGGCGATACAACTCCGCCCGCCGATCCCTGAGGTAGGTGAGTCCCTCCCGCGAGGCCTCCAGCTTGTCCCGTCGGAGGTCAGCGAAGGCCAGGGTTTCCTCGCGACCGCAGATGGCAGCCTGGCTGCCGTCCGGGGCGGAAACGCTGGAAAGGCCGCAGTAGCGGATTTCCCCTTCGGCGCCGCAGTAGTTGGCGTAGGCCAGGTAGCACTGGCTCTCGAAGGCGCGGGCGCGCACCAGCACGTCGCAGACGAAATCGTACGGCTCCATGTTGGCGGTCGGCACCAGAATCGCGTCAGCGCCGGCCAGGGCCAGGCGCCGCACGTTCTCGGGGAACTCCACGTCGTAGCAGATCAGCATCCCCAGCTTCCAGCCGTTCAGTTCCAGCAGCGGATAGTCGTCGCCGCCGGCACTGAACATGCTCCGGTCCAGTTCCCCGAAGAGGTGGGTCTTGCGGTAATTGCCAAGGCGCTGCCCCTGCGCATCGATCAGTTGCACCGAGTTGAAGATGTTTCCCTCGGCACTGCGCTCCGGGTAGCCGTAGAGCAGGGCGATGCCATGCTCGCGGGCGATTCCGGCCACCTGCCCGGCCCAGTCGCCGTCGGCGGCCTGCGCCAGGCTGCTGACCGCTTCCAGGCCGATGTTGTAGCCGCTGAGGTACATCTCCGGCGTGACCAGCAGGGCCGCGCCACGCCGCGCCGCCTCCGCCGCCCGCTGGCGCAGGCGGTCGAGGTTGGCCGCAGGCTCCAGCGGCAGGGGCGGGCACTGATAGAGGGCGATGCGCATGGACGTCTCCTGAGTCAGTCCGGCAGGGCGATGGGACCGAGTTCGGCGAAGCAGTCGCCGGGGCCGGGGTTCTCGGCCGGGGTGCTGCCGCCGAAGTGCTTCATGATGCCCCATACCGAGTTGAGCGAGGTCTGCACCGCGCCTTCCACCCAGGCAGGGGTCCAGGACACATCGTCACCGGCGATGAAGATGCCGCGCTGCTCGGCGGGCATGTCGTCCTGCATGAAGTGCGCGTACATGCGCTGGTTGTAGCGGTAGTGGCCCGGCAGCGCGCCCTTGAAGGCGCCGAGGAAGTGCGGGTCGGATTCCCAGGAAATGGTGATGGGGTCGCCGATGATATGGCTGGCGATATCCACGTCCGGGTAGATCTTCTTCAGCGCGTCCAGGGCCAGTTTCACGCGCTTCTCCACCGGGTGCGGCAGCATCTTCAGCGCGTCGCTCATCCAGGAATAGGACAGGCAGATCACGCCCGGCTTGTCGTCGCCGTTGTCGAACAGGTAGGTGCCGCGGGTGAGGCGGTCGGTGAGGGTCATGCTCAGGGTGTCGCGGCCGGTTTCCGGATCCTTGTCCTTCCAGAAGGGGCGGTCGACCATCACGAAGGTCTTGGACGACTGCATGTAGCGGGTACGGTCCAGGGCCATCCACATCTTCTGCGAGAACAGCGATTCCTCGCACTCGATCTGGGTGGTCAGCAGCCAGCTCTGGCAGGTGGCGAGCACCGCCGCGTAGTGGCGGGTGTCACCCCAGTTGTCGGTGACGGCGAGACGGCCATCGGCGGCGCGGGCGATGCGCTTCACGCCGGGACGGGCAGCGCCGTTGTGCAGGGACGCCAGGCTGGTGCCCGCCGGCCAGTGCACGCATTTCTCGGGGACGTGGCGCCAGATGCCCATGGGCACTTGCTGCACGCCACCGACGATCAGGTGCTGGTTGTCGTCGCAGGCGGTCATCACCACGCGGAAGATTTCCAGCATCGAGTTGGGGAAGTCCGAGTCCCAGCCGCCGGTGCCGAAACCCACCTGGCCGAACACCTCGCGGTGGTGGAAGGACAGCTTGGCGAAGGCCTTGGAGCTGGCCACGAAGTCGTAGAAGGTGCGGTCGTCCCACAGCGGCACCAGGGTGTTCCACAGCTCTTTCAGGCGCTTCACGTCGCGGTCGCGGATGGCCTGCTGGATGTCGCCGAAGCGGGCGCCGTCTTCCAGCGCATCGGCCCAGGCGTCGGCCACTTCCTGGAACAGCGCCGGCAGGTCGGCCATCTTCTCGGCGTAGTAGGTCTTGCCTTCGATATCGATGACCGTGCTGCCCGAGGCCGGTGTCAGCGGGTTGGGGAAGGGCTGGGTCTTGAGGCCCAGCATGTCCACGTAGTGGTAGAAGGCGGTGGAGGAGGCCGGGAAGCGCATGCCGCCCAGCTCGGCGATGATGCCGTCGGTGCCTTCGAAGGTCTGCGAACGCAGGCGTCCACCCATCTTGGAGGCTTCGTACACCACGGGTTTCAGGCCCAGCTTCATCAGCTCGTAGGCCGCCACCAGGCCGGCGATACCGGCTCCGACTATGGCCACCTCGGCACCATGATGCTCGGCGGGAATGCTGCCCAGGCCGGCCGGATGCTGGATCCAGTCATCGAAGGCGAAGGGGAAGTCCGGGCCAAAAATGGTGATGGGTTTCTTGCCGTCGGCGGGGTGACGATTGTTGTTGTTCATGCTGGACCTTGAAGGCTTGTGGGAGTGCGGCCGGTTGGGCGCGGTGGGGCCATTCTAGGGAGCGTCGTTTTCGTCCATAAGACGCAGAGTGTCGTCATTTGGCAGTAGTGGCATGCAAAACGACGAATGATTGATTCGATATGACGAAAACGGGGCGCGCCTGCTTTCCATCAGGTTAGTCGGCGACCTGGGGAATCAGGATCGGGTTGGCGGGCGGTACTCTGCGACTCCCTCCCACGGACTGCTTTTCGTAGGGTGGAAATCGCTCTTCATGTCCACCTTCGGAGGTCGGACTCGGCACCCTACGGCGCGAAGATCACAGAGCGGCAGGCGCCAACGGCTGGCCGCGGTCGATCTTGCAACTGAGGATGATTGAGGTGGTGGTCTTCTCCACCCCGTCGACGCTGCCGATCAGGTCCAGCAGTTCGTCGAGGCGCTCGGGGGAGTCGGCGCGCAGCCAGGCAACGTAGTCGAACTCGCCACTCACCGCGCACAGCACCTGCACTTCCGCCATGCCGGTCAGGCGCCGCAGCACGTCCTTGCCGCTGCGCGGTTTCACCGTGATCCCCACGTAGGCCTGCAGGCCGCCATCGGCCACGCGCCTTCCGAGGCGCACGCCGTAGCCGGTGATGACCTGCGCCTTCTCCAGCCGTGCCAGGCGTGAGGTCACCGTGGTGCGCGCGATGCCCAGGCGCCGGGCCAGCGTGGCCACGCTCTCGCGGGCGTTGATCTGCAGGGCGGCGATCAGCTGGCGGTCGATTTCATCGAGTGGCAGGTCGGACATGGATTGGCTCGGTGCGATTGGCTGCGTAGAGGTTAGCGGGTGCGCAAGGCTACCTGAAGCCGACGGACCGCGCCCATTGGTCGGCGCCGCCGTCGCGCTGCCCGGAGCCGAACCAGACTGAACTCCACAGGGTCGGAGACACGTCGGCCCCATCCACTTCCTTCGAGAGCCTCACCTCCATGATCTCCTTCGCCCCTTGCCGCTGGACCCTGCTCGCCTCGCTCATCTGCACGCCTGCCTTCGCCGAAACCGTGGTGCCGCTGCAGGGCCAGACCCAGCAACAGATCCAGCAGGACATCGCCAATTGCCAGGCCCAGGCCGGCAGTTCCACGAGCACTACCACCTCCAACCCGAGCGGAGGCCGCGTCCGCGGGGCCGCCACCGGCGCCGTGGCGGGTGCCGCAGTCGCCCAGGCGCGCAGCAACGACTACGACCGGATCGATGACGACCTGCAGCAGGAATACCGGCAGGAAAAGGCCAAGGACGCCGCGGTGGCCGGGATGGTGGTCGGTGGCTCGCGCCAGCGCCAGGAGCGCCGGCAGGACCGCCGCGCCAACCAGCAGGCCAGCAGCTCAGCCTCGTCGGCCTACATGAATTGCCTGCAGCAGCGTGGTTACCAGGTGAATCCATAGGCCGATCACGGCCAGGGAGCGATAGACCTGGCCATATGACCGGTGATGACCGTCTGGCGGTGTGGATTGTTACGCGCCACGGAAAAGCGCTTTCAGCAAAGCCGTCTTTTTCACGCGCCGTGAGTGGAGTCGAATTGGCACATGGGCCGAGAACGCATCGCCAGGCGATGCCAAGGCCTTCCAAGGCAAACCAGGAGCTCCATCATGAACCGTGCAATCTTCACCAGTGCCAGCCTGCTGCTCACCCTTCTGGCCAGTGGCAGCGTCTTCGCCGCTGAGTCCGCCGACGCCGTGCCCTACAGCTACGGCATGCCGCTGGACGTCGCCCGCGTCATCTCCATCGACGAACCGAATTCGCTGACCTGCGAAACCATCCAGGCGAAGATGACCTACGTCGACTCCCAGGGCGAGGAGAAGTCCGTGACCTACCTGAAAGAGTCCAGCGCCTGCGCCAACAGCTGACGCCAGGCCCTGAATCGCCCAGCACCGACCTTGGCAGGATTGCGTCCTGCACAGCGATTGAAATCGCCTCCACAGAGAAGCGAGCAGGATTGCCCTGTGGGGGGGCGAGAGTCACCTCACCACCTCCGCCTCGAACGCCTCGAACGCCTCGAACGACGTCGCCGTGGTGTTCTCCGGCCGCCGCCCCTCCAGGGACTTCACCGCCCGTTCGTTGATGCCGCGAGCCAACTCGGCGTACAGCCCGGCCAGGTCGCTGGAGAAGCTGGCCTCCTGCAGCATCCCCGCCATCTCGTCTGCGTGGCGGCGACCTCGCGCGGGTGCCCCATGGTCATGGACACAGCCTGCTGAGTGCGAAGGGGGGGCGGCGGTTCTGCTCTTCGACCTGCCGAGGGAATGCCTTGGCGAGCGTTACGAAATCATTCGTCACGGCGGTGGAAGCGCGCCGATCAGCCTGGTGTGCGGTGCGGTACGTTTCGGCCACCCGGTGGCGCGGCAGCTGGTGCGCCTGCTGCCGCCGGTGCTCCAGGTGGAAGCGGCCCGCGCCGAGCATGCCGACTGGCTGCAGGGCACCCTGCGCTTCATGCGCGACGAGGCGCGGGCGATGCGCCCTGGCGGAGCGCCTCGGCTATCAGACCGAAGCCGCCTTCAGCCGGGCCTTCAAGCGGTGTCACGGCGTGGCGCCGGGGGCTGCCCGCCGCGGGGCACTATCCTCGCTTGGGGGTCCTTAAAAGCGAATTCGCTGGCGCGCAGCTTCCTGGGGCGTGTTTCGGCCCACCCGCAGAGCCGGACACTAGGGTGCGCCGCGCGCACCGGGAAGCCCCTGCGGGATATCTGGTGCGCAGGGCGCACCCTACAAGGCGATCGGTGCCGAAGCTTCTCGCCAGCCGCTCAATTCATCTGCAGCGTTTTCAGCGCCTCGCAGCTCGGCGCGTACTGCTTGTCGCAGGCACTCTGGAACAGCGCGCGGGCCTGGTAGGGATCGCGCTTCAGGCCTTCGGCGCCCTGGGCGTACATCTTGCCGAGCACGTGCTGGGCCATGGCGTTGCCGGCGGCGGAAGCCTGGCTGAGGTACTTGTGCATGGCGCGCTGGTCGGCGAAGGCGGGGTCGGCGCGGCCGGTGTAGAGAAAGGCGAGACTCACGGCCGATTGGGAATGCCCCTTGTCGGCGGCCTGCTTCCACCAGTACTCGGCCTGCTTGAGGTCCTTCTGCGGCTTGCCGACGAAGTAGAGGCTGCCCAGTTGGTACTGGCTGTCGAGATCGCCGCGCATGGCCTGCTGGCGAATGCGCTCGAACTCGGCGGCGTGCTGGTCTTGCGGTGCACTGGCCGGAGCCTGGGGCTGACCGGCGGGTGGAGTGGCGGGCTGTTGTTGCTGCGCTTGCTGTACGCAGGCCCCGAGCAGGGCGAGTGCGGCAACACAGAGGAAGCGCGGCAGGGCGCGTTGGGTGGACATGGGCTGATTTCTCCCTGGCAGAACAGGGAGGAGGGTAGTTGCATACGCTGGCCCCGTCACCCGGCGTGTTGATGGTGCGCGGACGTCGTGCGCCTCACGCTGGAGCGGTGAAGCTGCGTAGAGTGGATGTTGCTCTTTGCATCCACCATCCCCGTCAGGTCTCACCCCTCGACTCATGCGGAAATCCCGGCTATCAAGGGCAGGATATTTGCTCGGAAGTCACGAATGAAAACCACCCTGGACGAACTCCAAGCCTTCACCGCCGTGGTCGACACGGGTTCCATCACCGCTGCCGCCGAGCAGTTGGCGCAGACCGCCTCCGGCGTCAGCCGCGCCCTCAGTCGCCTGGAAGACAAGCTCGACGTCACCCTGCTGCGGCGTACCACCCGCCGCCTGGAGCTGACCGAAGAGGGCGAGGCGTTCCTGGCCCAGGCGCGGCGTATCCTGGCGCAGGTGGAGGAGGCGGAAGAGCAAATGGCCCTGCGCCGCCAGAAGCCGGCCGGGCGCCTGCGGATCAACGCCGCTTCGCCCTTCATGCTGCATGTGCTGGTACCGCTGGTAGCGGGCTTTCGCGAGCGTTACCCGGAGATCGAGCTGGAACTGCACAGCAGCGACCAGATCATCGACCTGATCGAGCACCGCACCGACATCGCCATCCGCATCGGCACCCTGCGTGACTCCACCCTGCATGCCCGCCCCCTGGGCAGCAGCCGCATCCGAGTCCTGGCCAGCCCCGCGTATCTCGAGGCCAACGGCACGCCGGAGACGGTGGAACAATTGCAGGCCCGCAGCCTGCTCGGTTTCACCCAGCCGGAAAGCCTCAACCAGTGGCCCCTGCGCCATGCCCAGGGCGACGGCCTGCAGATCGAGCCGTCGATCAAGGTTTCCAGCGGCGAAACCCTGCGGCAGCTCGCCCTGGCCGGGGCCGGCATTGTCTGCCTGTCGGACTTCATGACCCAGTCCGACCGGGCCAGGGGCAGCCTGGTGCAGCTGCTGTCCGGCGACACCCTCGAAGTCCGCCAGCCGATCAATGCCGTGTATTACCGCAATACCGCCCTGGCCTCGCGCATCGCCTGCTTCCTCGATTACGTCGCCGCGAGCCTCAAGCAGCAGGCGTGGGCGCAGCGCACGAGCTGATCCTCACGCGGCCCTCTGCGTGAGCAGGGCGCCCCTCTGGGGCCTGCTCTTGTGGGAGCGAATTCGTTCGCGAAATGGTGGGACACCGTGCCAGCCGGTGACCACCTTCACCCCGGCCCCTGCTCTGCGCCCCGGCCTGATCGCTTTGCGCTCAGGCGTTCATCGGCGCTGGAAGCGTTGCTGCCAAAAGCCTGCCTCTGCACCCCAGAAGAGGAGAGGGGTGAGCCACGGCTCATCTTCGGCACAGTCCTGTAGGGGCGAATTTATTCTCCAAGCAGGACGCAGTCCTGCCCTGTACGTAATTTCAATCACTTGCTTGAGCTAACTACCTAATTTTCTGCGGCTTCAACCTTGTCCATTTGTCTGCTTGTTCTGAATATCAAACATTAAGCTTGGCTTCGTGAATTATGTCGTGTAATTTTTCATGAAATTCTTAAAACAAAAATTCACGAGGCACCCATGTTCAAGCAGTCCGCCCAGCATGTCGGCACCTACTACGCCCGCACCTATCCCGGCAGCATTCCCCTGCGCCCGATCCAGGCTGGCAGCGAGGAGACCGATGTCCTGATCATCGGCGCCGGCTTCAGCGGCCTGCACACCGGCCTGCGCCTGGCCGAGGCCGGCAAGCGCGTGACCCTGCTGGAAGCCAGCCGAGTCGCCTGGGCCGCCTCCGGGCGCAATGGCGGGCAGGCGTTGCTGGGCTGGTCCTGCGATATGCCGCCGCTGGAGAAGGCGCTGGGGCTGGAGCGCACTCGCCGGCTGTGGGACAGCATGCGCTGGGCCGCCGATGAGATGCGCGAGCTGCCGGGCCGCCACGGCTTCGATGTGGACTACCGCGTTGGCAGCCTGTGGACCGCCGTGATGGAGCGCCGGGTGAAGCTCCTCGAAGAAGCCCAGGAGGATGCCATCCACAAATGGGGCTACGACAGGATGCGCCTGATCCGTCGCGATGAACTCGCCGAGTGGATCGACAGCCCGCGTTACCAGGCTGCGCTGTACGACCCGGAAGCTGCCCACCTCAACCCGCTCAAGTTGGCCCAGGGCCTGGCTGCGGCCATCGAAGCCCGTGGAGGACGCATCTACGAACAGAGCCAGGTGCTCGAGTACCGTGAAACGCCCTCCGGCTATGTGGCCCGCACGGCGCAGGGCGAAGTGCGCGGTAGCATCCTGGTGATGGCCTGCAATGCGTATGTCGACCGCCTCGACCAGCAGCTCTCCAGCCGCTTGCTGCCGGTGGGCTCCTACCAGGTGGCCACCGCGCCGCTGGACCCGGAGCTCGCGCAGTCGCTGCTGCCGAAGAACAGCTGCGTGATCGACAACCAGTTCGTGCCCGATTACTTCCGCCTCACCCCGGACCATCGCCTGCTGTTCGGCGGTGGCTGCACCTACCTCGGCGGCCTGCCCAGGGACGTGCCGGCTGCGACGCGCCCCTATCTGGAACGTGTCTTCCCGCAGCTCAAAGGCGTGGAGATCGAGTTCGGCTGGGGCGGCCACATCGACGTCAGCATGAAGCGCACCCCGGACATCGGCCGCGAAGGCTCGCGCTATTGGCTGCAAGGGTTCTCTGGCCACGGCGTGCTGCCCACCCTGGCCGGGGCCAAGGCGGTGAGCGATGCGATCCTCGGCAACCACGAGCTGCTCGACCTTTACCAGGCCATCGGCAATCCGCGCTTCCCGGGCGGCTCGTTGCTGGCAGCTCCGCTGGAGGCTGCGGGGAAAGCCTATTACCGCTTGAGGGATGTGATTTAAGGTCGCGCCTTTCGAGTCCGGCAACCGGAGTTCCCAGATGGACAAGCAAGACGAAATCGAAGGCCTCGCGATCCTGATCCGCGACCTGCGCAAGCACAAGAACGTGACCCTGGGTGACCTCGCCGCGCGCATCGACCGCTCGGTGGGCTTCCTCTCCCAGGTGGAGCGCGGGCTCTCCCGCCCGACCGTGGCCGACCTCACCGCCATCAGCGAAGCTCTCGGCGTGCCCACCACCTACTTCTACAGCCTGGAAAAACCCCGCGAGCTGCCCTGGGTGACCCGTCCCGGTGACCGCCGCACCCTCTACTACGCCAGCGGCATCACCGACGTGCTGGTCTCGCCCAACATGTCGGCGGGCTTCTCCATGCTGGAGAGCCTTCTCGACCCGGGCGCCACCAGCGGCGAGGGCCACCTGGATGACAGTTCCGAGCAGGGCGGCTTCGTCCTCGAAGGCGAGCTGACGGTCTGGTACGGCGACGACACCAAGCCTGTGACCCTCCACGCCAACGACAGCTTCCAGCTGCCGCCGCATGCCCAGTTCCGCTACGCCAATCTTTCCGACAAACCGACGCGAGTTTTGTGGGTCTTCACCTGAAGCCCCAGCTCGCAGGACCGCAGTGATGACAACAACAAACCCGTACCCCGACCTGCTCAGCGAAGTACGTGCCTTCCGTGGCAAGTACCCGGAAATCCGCTATGTCGACCTGATCTGCCTGGACATCCCCGGCCACTTCTACGGCAAGCGTTATCCCATCGAGATGGTGGAAAAGGTGGCAGCTGGCAGCCCGCTGAAAGTGCCGCAGAACTGCGTATTGCTGGGCACCCAGGGCGGGCTCTATCCCATTGGCGATTACTGCTTCGCCGACGGCGACCCGGATGCGCCGCGCCGCCTGGTGCCCGGCACCCTGGTACCGGTGCGTTGGGAGAAGGAACCCCTGGGGCAGATGCTCATCACCTCCGACGGGACCGAGGCCCCCATCGAGTTCGAGCCCCGCGAGGTGCTGGCGCAGGTCATCAAGCGTCTGGAAAAACGCGGCATCCATCCGGTGGTGGCCTTCGAGCTGGAGTTCTACCTGTTCGACCGCAAGCTCAAGGATGGCCTGCCGCAATTCCCCCGCGACCCGCTCTGCGAGGACGAGGACGACCAGCCGAACATGCACATCGAGCGCCTGTCGCGCTTCTCCAGCGTGCTGCATGAAATGGTCGAGGCCGCCAACGAGCAGGGCGTGGCCGCCAACGTCATCACCGCCGAACTCGGCCCGGGCCAGTTCGAGATCAACTTCGGCCACTGCGACGATGGCCTCAAGGCCGCCGACTGGGCCGCCCTGTTCTGCCGCAGCACCCGTGGCGTGGCGATGAAGCACGGCCAGCGCGCCAGCTTCATGAGCAAGCCCTACCTGAACGCGCCGGGCAGCGGCATGCACGTGCATGTCAGCCTCTACGACCGCGCCGGCAACAACCTGCTGGCCGCCGACGACCAGCGCCCGCTGCGCCACGCCGTGGCCGGCTGCCTGGACCTGCTGCCCCACTGCATGCCGATCTTCGCCGCCAACCACAACGCCTTCCGCCGCTACGGCGCCATGGTCAACGCCGCCAGCCGCGCGAGCTGGGGCTTCGAGGACCGCGATGCGTGCATCCGCATCCCCGAATCCGACGGCCGCAACCTGCGCATCGAACACCGCCTGGCCGGTGCTGACGCCAACCCCTACCTGGTGCTGGCCGCCATCCTCAGCGGAATGGAGCACGGACTGGACGCCGCCCGCGAACCCATCGCCCCGCTCAACGAAGACCGCGAAAGCGGCATCGACTTCCCCAAGGACATGCTCACCGCCGTCACGGCCATGCGCAGCCACCCCGTGGTGAACCAGGGCCTGGGTAGCGAGTTCGTGATGGTCTATTGCGAGAACAAGCGGCAGGAATTCCTCGACTTCATGAACGAGGTCAGCGCGCGGGAGTACCGCTGGTACATGTAACCCCGGCGTCCTGCCTTCTTGGCGATTGAAATCGCCCCTACAGGCACGGTGGTGCACGGAGAGTCCCCCCTCTCCCTCTGGGAGAGGGACCGGGGGAGAGGGTGTTCATCGGCTTGCGCGATGCCAACCCTTTTTCGCGAATAAATTCGCTCCTACAGAGGCAGGCCTTCGGCCTGCCTGGCGAATGAATTCGCCCCCACAAAAAACGCGTACCTACAAACCCCCGAAAGCGGCCAACAGATCCTCCACAAACGCCACCTGCGCTTCGCTCGGCTGCCGTCCGCGATGGCGGCTGAGGTGGAACTGCACGCGGTAGCCGGTTTCTTCCGGCAGCAGGGCGCGAAGTTGCCCGCTGGCCTCCCAGGGTGCGGAGATGTGTTCCGGCAGGTAGCCGATATGCGCTCCGGAGAGGATGAACGCCAGGCTGCATTCCACCTGCTCCGTGCGGGCGCTGCTGGGGCCGCTCGGGAAGGATTGCCGGGCTTCCTCGAAGCGGTAGGGGTGCTGCACCAGGTCGCAGGCAGCGAGATCGTCGAGGCTGAGGCCGCGACGGGCGAACAACGGGTGCCCGGCCCCGCAGAACAGGCGTTGCTGCTCGCTGAACAGCGGCTGGAAATCCAGCGCTGCCTGGGTACCGGAGAAATAGCCGATGGCCAGGTGCAACTGGTCCTGCAGCAGGCGCCGCTCCAGCTCGGCGGGCATGGCGCTGATCAGCTCGAACTGCACGGCCTGGTGGCGCTGGCGGAAGCGCCCGATGGCCGCGCCCAGGTGTTGCAGGACCTGATTGTCGAGGGATTCGGACAGGCCGATGCGCAGCTCGCCCAAGAGCATGTCCGCCATGCCCCGCGCCTCACCCTTGAAGGTCTCGATGGCCCCGAACAGTTTGCGGGTGGCGGCCAGTACCTGCTCGCCCTTGGGCGTCAGGCGGAAGCCCGCCTTGCCCCGCTCGCAGAGGCGAAAGCCCAGTCGCGTTTCCAGCTTGGCCATCTGCGTGCTGATGGTGGACTGGCCGATGCCCAACTCCCCCTGGGCCGCGCTGAAGCCGCCGCTCTCCACCACCGTGATGAAGATGCGCAGCAGTTGCAGGTCGAGATCATGGAGCTGGCTGAGCATGGCGGCACCAAACATTGATGGCTGTAGATGCCAAAGTAGAACACTTCATATTTATCCGAAGCAAAGCCCGGCGCAGCATGGCCCCACCTGCAATCCCCCAGGAGTCCATCATGCGTTGTCCCTTGTTGCTTGCCGCCCTGTTCGCCTGCGCCTTGCCGGTGCACGCCGAAGACAAGGCGCTGAACCTCTACAGCTGGTCGGCCTATATCCCGGAGAAGGCCCTGCAAGGCTTCAAGGACGAAAGTGGCATCGAGGTCAAATACGACATCTTCGACAGCGCCGAAGCCCTCGACGCCAAGCTGCTCACCGGTGGCAGCGGCTATGACGTCGTCTTCCCCGCCAGCAGCGGCCTGGCCCGCGCCATCCAGGCCAGGGCGGTGCAGCCGCTGCAGCGCGAGCGCCTGAAGAACTTCGCCAACCTCGATCCCGAGCTGCTGGCCAAGCTGGCCACTGTCGACCCCGACAACCGCTTCGGTGTGCCCTACACCTGGGGCACCGTGGGGCTGGGCATCAACAAGGAGGCGGTAGAGAAGCGCATTCCCGATGCGCCGCTGAACAGTCTCGACCTGCTGTTCAAGCCCGAGTACGCCAGCCGTCTGAAGGATTGCGGCATCGCCGTGATCGACTCGCCGCAGGAGGTCATCAGCGTCGCCCTGCACTACCTCGGCAAGGCCCCCTACAGCACCGACAAGGCCGACCTGAAAGCCGTGCAGGAGCTGTTCGCGCAGCTGCAGCCCAACGTGCGCTATGTCGGCGCCGGCAAGCACATCAACGACCTGGCCAAGGGCGAGATCTGCCTGGCCCTGACCTACAATGGCGATGCCGCCATCGCCGCTGACCAGGCCCGCCAGGCGAAGATGCCCTTCGAGGTGATCTACCGCATTCCCCGCGAGGGCACGCTGATCTGGTTCGACACCATGGTCATCCCCGCCGACGCGCCGCACCCCCAGGCCGCCCATGCCTTCATCGACTACATGCTGCGGCCCGAGGCCATCGCCGAACTGACCAACAGCCAGTTCTTCGCCAACGCCAACAAGGCGGCTACCGCGCTGGTGACACCGGAGGTAGCGGGCGACCCGGACATCTACCCGAGCAAGGACGTACGCGACCGCCTGTTCGGCGAGCAGATCCAGACGCTCAAGGAGCAGCGCGCCCGCACCCGCCTCTGGACCAGTTTCCGTACCCAGTACTGAACCGCCTTCAACCACCCTCATCTGAACGCAGCCCGGCCCATCTCCCTGAGGGAGAGGGGAGAAGAACCAATAGGAGCCTGATATGGACCATGCCTTCGACAACGACCAGGCCATTACCCGCGACAGCCTTTATGGCACCGCTGCCGAATCCACCTATGCCGGCATCACCAGCTTCATGCGCCGCCGCTACAGCCGCGACCTGCGCGGCGTCGACCTGGTGGTGAGCGGGGTGCCCTTCGACACCGCCACCACCAACCGCCCCGGCAGCCGCTTCGGACCGCGCGCCATCCGCGCCGCTTCGGTGCAGATGGCCTGGGCCCGGCATTTCCCCTGGGAGTTCGATCCCTTCGACCACCTGGCAGTGATCGATTACGGTGACTGCGCCTTCGACCACGGCACCCCGCAAGACACCCCGGAAGCCATCCAGGCGCATGCGGCGCGCATCCTCGAATCCGGCGCCGCCATGCTCACCCTGGGTGGCGACCACTTCATCAGCTACCCGCTGCTGAAGGCCCATGCGGCGAAGCACGGCCCGCTGTCGCTGATCCACTTCGATGCCCACAGCGACACCTGGCCGGACGAAGAGTCCAAACGCATCGACCACGGCACGATGTTCTATCACGCCGCCCGCGAGGGGCTGGTGGACCCGGCGCGCTCGGTGCAAGTGGGCCTGCGCACCACCAACGACGACGTGATGGGCTTCAAGGTGCTCGACGCCCGTGAAGTGCATCGCCACACGCCGGAACAGATCGCCGAGCGCATCCGTGCGCGGGTGGGCGACAACCCCGTGTACCTGACCTTCGACATCGACTGCCTCGACCCGGCATTCGCACCCGGCACCGGCACGCCGGTCTGCGGCGGGCTGTCCAGCCACCAGGCGCTGGAAATCCTCCGCGGCCTGCGTGGCATCAACCTGGTGGGGATGGACGTGGTGGAAGTGGCCCCGCCCTACGACAACGCCGAAGTCACCGCCCTGGCCGGCGCGACCCTGGCGATGGAGATGGTCTGCCTGTATGCGGCGCGGCATAAGTTGGGGATGCGCTAGGCGCGACGGCCGGGCCATGAGGCACTACGTGCTGCGAAAAAGACGCGGGCTCAAGACGAGGCCGCGTTTTCACGCACGAAACTCAAACAGGGCTGGATCAGCCCGCGCAACCCGATGCGCGCCGCGCGGAACAGCCGCGCATCCATCAACTTCGGTTCGCGCACGATGGGGCGGAAATCCATGCGTTGCAGGATGTCCCGTTCCAGCTCCACGCCTGGCGCGATCTCGAGCAACTCCAGGCCTTCGCTCGTCAGGCGGAACACGCAGCGCTCGGTGACATAGAGCACCGGCTTGCCCGCTTCGGCGGCCAGCCGGCCGGCAAACGTACGGTGCTCCACTTCGCGGACGAACTTGCGTACGTCGCCGTCCTTCACGATGCGCAGTTCGCCGTCCTCGATGCGGATGTCCTGGCTGCCGGTGCTGAAGATGCCGACGAAGCCCCCCGTGGCCAGGTTGACGTTACCCGGAATCCTGGCCACCGCCTCGGCAGCGCTCATTACTTTGCTCATGGAATTCCTCGAGCGGTCGTCTGAATCCGCGGGACTGCTTTATCTGTCGGGGCGATTTCAATCGCTATGGCTTGCGCGGCAGACCCAGGCGCTGGAAAGGCAGCCCCTACGTGTAATGCAGCTACTTGCAACACTTAATGCAGACACAGCGAATGATTTCGCCCCCACAAGCAAAGGCCCATGACATTCGGCCGGGGCGGTCATGGTGAAGGTGAAGGAGCCCGGGGCTGCGACGATGGCCTGGCTGTCCTGGTCAATGTCTTCGCTGGCGATGGGCATGGCAGGGGCATCGGGCTGAAACATCAGGCAGCGATTATGGGGGGGCCGTGATGAACGCCTAGCCTGTACCAGGGTCGGTATCCAGACGTACGGCTTTTCACAAAAAGGAGCAACTACATGGACCTTATCCGCATCCTCATCGCCATCCTCCTGCCGCCTCTGGGCGTGTTCCTGCAGGTGGGGTTCGCCGGCGCCTTCTGGCTGAACATCCTCCTGACCCTGCTGGGCTACATCCCGGGCATCGTCCACGCGGTGTACATCATCGCCAAGCGGTAGAGCCCATGGTTGCGGGGCACGACGATTGATGGGTATCGCAAGCTCGTCCCATCCTGCTGAGCGTTCACGCAGGATGGGACGAGCGGAGCGATTCCCATCGGTCAATCCACCAACTTGATCAGCAGGATGCCGGCGGTGACCACGCAGGCGGCGAGGATGCGGCGGATGCCGAAGGGTTCCTTGAACACCAGGCTGGCGATGATGGCGGCGATGATCACGCTGCTTTCGCGCAGGGCGGCGACCTTGGCCACGTTGTCCAGGGTCATGGCGAACAGCACCAGGCCGTAGGCCACGCAGTAGTTGAAGCCGCCGAACAGGCCGATGCGCCAGTTGTCGCGGGCGAAGCGCAGGACCAGCGGGCCGCGGCGCATCCAGGCCACCAGCGGAATGGTCATGCTCTGCATCAGCGTCAGGTAGACCACGAATTGCAGCACGCTGTCGGCGCGGCGCACGCCCTGGGCGTCGATCAGGGTGTACAACGCCACTCCGCCCCCCGCCAGCGCCGCGCAGCCCAGGGCTTTGAGCGCGCTGGATTCCAGGCGGGTGGAGAGCAGGCTGAGGATGCCGACGGAAATCAGCACGATGCCCAGCAGCATGGCGCCCGACAGATGCTCGCCGAACACCAGTCCGGCGCTGAGCGCCACCAGCAGCGGCGGCAGGCCGCGCACCACCGGGTAGACCTGGCCGAAGTCGCCGTAGTGGTAGGCGCGGATCAGCAGCAGCCGGTAGAGCGTGTTCACCACCACCGACAAGCCAATCAGCCCCCAGACCACCAGCGGCGGTGGGCTCACAAGGGGGAGCAGGGCGATGCTGAAGCAGAAGGCCACGCCATCCACCAGTGCCATGGAAGAAAGCCGGTCGCTGCCGGCCTTGATCACCGCGTTCCAGCTGGCGTGCATCAGCGCGGAAAGCAGCACCACCAGCGTGGCGAGGTCGTTAGTGGCGAGCACGGAAAAACTCCAGCGGCGAGATGAAAGGGGGCGATGCGGCGTAGCGTGCGGGTTCATCGATCTATCATTCAAATCGTTTATCGTTATCCGTTGAATAAGTCTTGTTGATGGGGTGGCCATGAACCTGTTCCAGCTCCGCGCCTTCGATGCGGTGGTCCGCGAGGGCAGCTTCACCCGCGCCGCCGAGCGCCTGTGCATCAGCCAGCCGGCGGTGACCGGGCACGTGAAGGCGCTGGAGGAGCACTACCAGGTGCAGCTCTTGCGACGCACCGCGCGGCAGGTGGAACCCACCGAACTGGGCCGGTGCCTGGCCGCCATCAGCCATCAGTTGTTCGCCTTGGCGGACCGCGCCGAAGACCTGCTGGACAGCAGCCAGGCGCTGACATCGGGTCGCCTCGATCTCGCGGCCGACAGCCCGCATCTGGTCATGCCGCTGCTGGCGCGGATGCGCGAGCGCTACCCCGGCGTGCGCATCAACCTGCGCCTGGGCAACACCCAGGAAACCCTCACGGCGCTGCATGGCGAGCGGGTGGACCTGGCGCTGGTCAGCGATATCGCGCCGCGTGCGGGCCTGCACCTGCTGCCGCTGGGGGAAGCGCGGCTCTGCCTGCTGCTGCCGGCGGCACATCCCTGGATCGGCAGCCGTGAGGATGTGGCCCTGCACGAACTTCGGGGCGAAGTGCTGTTGCAACGGGAACCCGGCTCCCTGACCCGCCGCACCTTCGAGCGGGCCTGTGCCAGCCAGGAGCTGGAGCTGCCGGCGGACCTCGAGCTGAATAGCCGCGAGGCGGTGATCGAGGCGGTGGCGGCGGGAATCGGCGTGAGCGTCATCTACGGCCAGGAGGCGCCGAAGGACCCGCGCGTGAAGGTGCTTCCGCTCAAGGGTGAAGGGCTGGTGAGCCGGCACTTCCTCGCCTGCCAGCAGCGCCATGCGGAGTTGCGGGTGGTGAAGGCGTTCTTCGAGGTGGCCGGGGATGTGGGGTATCCGAGCCCCTAGGCTCGGCTTTTCTTCGTGGGAGCGAATTCACTGGCGAAGGGGATCGGCTCGGCGCTGGCCTGCACCCCTCACCCCCGCCCGGCTCCCGCCATGCGCCCCAGCCTGATCGCTTCGCGCTCAGTCGCTCATCGGCACTGGAAGCGGTGCTTCCAATAGCGTGGCGCTTCGTCCCTGGAGAGGAGAGGGGGGGACTTGCGCCTGAGCGGACGGGTTACAGCTGCACCTTCGAGCAGTGTCGACTGTCGCACGGTGGCGATCCCGCACTCGCGCGCTCCTCGATCGGGGGGCGATGCTGCGCAGCAGGCTGCGTTCATTGGCGATGCGCTGGCTCAGGAGGCCACTGGCGCTCACCGCCGTGGGGATCGTCGCGCCAGGCCTGCAGGGAGCGGGTCGGCAGATCGAAATACTCCCGCGTCCGCGCATAGCCGTGGCCGCCCATGCGGCCGATGGCGTCGAGGCCGAGCTGGTCGATGTAGAGGGTGGCCGGATCGATCAGGTCGTCGCGCACGTGAACCATCAGCACTTCGCCAAGGATGATTTCCCGCGACTGGCCGATGGACAGGCCCATCATCCGCCGGCACTCCAGGGCCACCGGGGCCTCGGCAATGTAGGGGCATCCGACACGGCTGCCAGGCAGTGCGGTGAGCCCCGCCGCCACCAGCTCGTCGAAGCCCGGCTCGAAGGGCACGGCGCAGACGTTCATGGCTTCCACCAGGGCATCGTTGACGATGTTCACGGTGAATTCCTGGTTCAGCTGGGCGTTGCGCGTAGTGTCCTTGGGACTGAGGTCGGCGTGGTTTTCCACCCCCAGGGCGAGGATCGGCGGGTCGGCGGACAGCGCATTGAAGAAGCTGAAGGGCGCGGCATTGGCGCGGCCTTCGGCGTCCACCGTGGTGACCAGGGCGATGGGCCGGGGCACCACGCTGCCAATGAGGATCTTGTACTTCTCGCGGGGGCTCAGTTTGGCGAAGTCGAAGCTCAGCATGGCGTCATCTCTTGTCGTCGTTCGGGCTGGCAAGGGTGCAGAGCGGGCGGTCCGCGCTCCAGGCGTCGGCGAAGGGAATCGCCGGCTGGAACAGCGTGCGCCAGTCGGGTTGGCCGAATGCCCGATCGGCATGGCTTTGCATCAGCCTGTGGAACTGCCGCTGGGCTTGTCGCTGGAGGCTGGCGTAATCGACGCCGTTGACCTGGCCGTCCTGCATCACGCAGCGGCCGTCGATCCAGCTGGCGATGCAGTCGTCGCCGCGGCCGGCGAGGATCAGGTTCTTCAGCGGGTCGAACAGCGGGCCGAGGTGCAGGCCGTCGAGGCTGAACAGGGTGATGTCGGCCTTGGCGCCGGGTGCCAGGCGGCCGAGGTCGTCGCGCCCAAGGGCTTTGGCGCCGCCGAGGGTGGCAGCGTTGTAGAGGTCGAGGGCGCTGGTCTGTGTGCTGCCACCTTCCTTGAGCCGGGCGATGTTCAGGCCCTGGCGCATGTTGTCCAGAAGGTCCGCCGGACAGGTATCGGTGCCGAGGGCGAAGTTGACGCCATGGGCGCGGTAGCGGCCGAAGGAGTCCAGCGCCTCGCCGTCACGGGCGAACACCACCGGGCAGTGCACCAGGCTGGCGCCACTGTGCGCCAGGCGTGCGAGGTCGTCGTCGCCTTCGATGTAGATGCCGTGAGGCAGCACGGCGCGTGGGCCGAGCAGGTCCAGTTCCTCCAGCCAGGCCAACGGTGCCTTGCCGCGCAGCGCCTTGACCAATGCGACCTCGCCGGGACCCTGGCAGCAATGCAGGCGTACCGGTGCGGCCAGTTCGCGGCTGAGGGCGGCGGTTCGTTGCAACAGCGCCGGGGTGCAGGTCTGGATGCGGTCGGGCAGCAGGGCGCCTCGGATCAGCCCGCCCCGGGTGCCATCGAAATCGCGGAAGAAGCGCTCGGCGGCGTCCAGTCCGGCCAGGCCGCGCGCTTCGTCCCAGTGTTCGGCGCGGCTGCCGTCCGCCTGCAGGTACTGCATGCCGCTCATGTAGCAGGGGCCGAGGTAGGTACGCAGGCCCAACTCGGCGGCAACGCCGGCCACGGCGGCGAATTCGTCGTAGGTTTCCGCCCACTCCCGGTAGTACATGGAGGTGATCGGCATGGCGGTGGTGATGCCGTTGCGGATCAGCTGGGTGAAGGCGTAGCGGTATTTGAAGACCTCCTCATCGAAGCTGTAGCTCTCCTGCGGCCCGCGGGCGAGGTACTCCGCCGACCACATGCGGCCCATGGCGTTCTCGTCGCCGTTGTCCATGGAGAGCACGGTGGAGTCGAGGTCGCCGAGGGCGTCGAGGTCGATGAAGCCGGGACCGAGCAGGGCGTTGCCGTAGTCGATCCACTGGCCCACCGGGCCGGGAAAGCCCCGGCCGACGAAGAGCACCCGCGAACCTTCGATCACCACTTCACCGTCGCGCCAGAGCACATGGCGCGTCCCGTCGAAACCGACCACGCAGCTCGCTTTCATGCCGATGCGCGGCGCGTTCACAGGCGGCTCTCCAGCAGGCGGCCCTGGGTGGCGATCAGCTTGCCGGTGCGATAGACCTGGCGAGGCGGCCGCGCGACCACGGCTTCGCCCAGGCTTTGCGCGTCCATCAGCAGGAAGTCCGCGCGGGCACCGAGGGTGAGGCCGTGTTCCGCAAGGCCAAGGGCCTTGGCGCCGTGCTGGCTGGCGGCATCGAAGGCGGTGGCCAGTTCCTCGTCCTTGGCGAGGTCGAAGCGGAAGGCCAGGAGCATGGCGCGTTCGAGCATGTCGCCATTGCCCATGGGGGACCAGGCGTCGCGGATGCCGTCGGAGCCGAGGCAGAGGTTCACGCCGGCCTCGTGCAGGGCGAGGAAGGGCGGCACGGAGCAGTCGGCGGGCGCCGAACTCATCAGCGAGATGTTGAGCGCGGCGAGGCGCTCGGCCAGCGGCTTCACCTGGCTCCAGGGCGCCATGCCCAGGCAGTAGGCGTGGCTGATCATCACCCGGCCCTGACGATTGAACCGCTCGGTGTAGTCGGCGATGCGGGCGATCTGCCAGAGGCCCAGTTCACCCTTGTCGTGCAGGTGGATGTCCACGCCCCGGTCGAACTCGCTGGCCAGGCCGAAGACGATATCGAGCTGGGCGATGGGGTCGTTGTCGATGCCGCAGGGGTCGAGGCCGCCGACGTTCTCGACGCCAAGGCCCATGGCCTCGCGCATCAGTTCGGCGGTGCCCGGACGGCTGACCAGCCCGGTCTGCGGGAACACCACCAGCTCCAGGTCGATCAGGTCGCGGTAGCGCTCGCGCAGGGCCTGCATGGCTTCCACGTGGCGCAGGCCGAACTCGGGGTCGATGTCCACGTGGCAGCGCAGGGTCAGCGAGCCACGGGCGATGCAGTTCTCCAGCAGTGCACCGGCACGTTCAGCGATGGGCGCGGTGACCTCGCGCAGCACGCGGCGCTCGTTGGCGATGTAGTCCTTGAGCGTCGGGCCGGCGCTGTTGGGACGCCAGGGCTGGCCCCAGAGGGTCTTGTCCAGGTGGATGTGGCTTTCCACCAGGGCGCAGGTCATCAGTTGGCCGCCACCGTCGATATCGCCGGCGGCCAGCGGGGCATCGCTGGTGGGGCGGCGCTCGGCGAAGCGGCCACTCTGGATGAGGAAGTCTTCAGCCGCGCCGCCGAAGGGGCGGACATTGCGCAGCCAATAGGTGTCGGTCATGGGGACCTCAAAGGCAGATTGCAGAGGTTGGGGGACCGCTGCGCGGTCGTTCGCGAATGAATTCGCTCCCACAGGTGGCTCAGTTCGTAGGATGGGTAGAGCTTGCGAATCCCATGCTGCCGATGCTCGGACCGACGGGTTTCGCTCCGCTCTACCGCATCCTGCAAAAGCGGCGTCAGCCCTTGAGCCTGGACCAGATGCGGTCCTGCAGCTCGCGGGCCTGGTTGCTGCATTCCTTCTCCGGGCGCAGGCGTTCGGCGAACTCGTCGGGCATGTTGATGGCGTCCATCACCTTCCACTTCTTGTCCAGCAGCGCATCGCTGTCGATGCCGTTGGCGTAGGCGATGGCGTTGGACACTGCGGCGGCGTTCTCGGGCTTCATCATCCAGTCGATGAAGACCCTGGCGTTGCCCGGGTGCGGCGCGCTTTTCGGCACGGCGAAGTTGTCCTGGAACATGGCCACGCCTTCACGCGGGTAGACGTACTTGATGGTGTTCTTCTGCAGGGTGGCGCGGGCGGTGGAGCCGTTCCAGTTCTGCATCATGATCACTTCGCCCGAGGCCATGCGGTCCACGGTGTTGTCGGAGCTGTACATCTTCAGGAAGGGCTTCTGCTTCTGCAGCAGTTCGAGGATGCGCTTGGCGTCCTGCGGGTTTTCGGTGCACTCGTCCACGCCCAGGTAGTGGCTGGCGGCGTTGATCACGCTGCTCGGGGTGTCCAGTGCGGCCACCTGGCCCTGCAGTTCCGGACGCGGCTCGAAGAACTCCTTCCAGGAATCATCCAGCTTGCCGCCCGGCACCCGCGCGCTGTCGTAGGAGAAGCCGGTGGTGCCCCAGAGGTAAGGTGCCGAGTATTTGCGGCCGGGGTCGAAGTCCGGGTTGCGGAAGGCCGGCTTCACGTGGGCGAAGTTCGGCAGGCTGGGGGAGTCGATTGCCTGCAGCAGGTTCTGTTCGATCAGGGTGCGCATGATGGAGTGGGACGGCACGATGACGTCGTAGCTGGCGCCGCCGGCCTGCAGCTTGGCCAGCAGGGTCTCGTTGCTGTCGTAGCCGTCCATGGTGACCTTGATGCCGGTTTCCTTCTCGAACTTGGCCAGCAGTTCCACCGGGTAGTAGTCGGTCCAGTTGTAGAAGAACAGCTCCTTGGGCTCGTCCGCCTGGGCGACGGTGGCGGCGAAACAGCTGAGGGCGAATCCGGCTACCCCATGACGCAATGCTTTCAACTTCATTGTTTTTCTCCGGGTTGAAGAACAGGTTGGGCAGAGGTGGAACAAGGTTCAGGCGGCTGGTTTGCCTCGCTGGCCGAGCCAGTACGAGAGCACCACCAGGACGATGGAGATCACCAGCATCAGGGTGGAGATAGCGTTGATCTCCGGGGTTACCCCGGCCTTGATGGCCGAGAAGATGTAGACCGGCAGCGTCGTCGAGCCGGGGCCGGCGACGAAGAAGGTCATGATGAAGTCGTCCAGGCTGACCACGAACGCCAGCACCGCGCCGGACAGCACCGCCGGGAACAGCAGCGGCAGGGTGACGCGGCGGAAGGTGTGGAAGGGGTTGGCGTAGAGGTCGTTGGCCGCCTCCAGCAGGCTCTTGTCGAGGTCGTTCAGGCGAGCGCGGATCGGCAGGTAGGCAAACGGGATACAGAAGCCGATGTGGGCGATGATCACCGTCAAGAGACCCAGCTTGATGCCGAGGGCCATGAACAGCAGCAGGGTGGCCACGGCGGTGACGATCTCCGGCAGGATCAGCGGCAGGTTGATCCCGCCTTCCACCATCTTCTGTCCGTAGAACGGCCTGTAGGTGGCCAGCGCCGCCAGCAGCGCGATGGCGGTGGCGCAGACGGTGGCGATGCCGGCAACGATCACCGAGTTCAGCGCGGCGGCCTGGATCGACGGGTTGGCGAGGATGCGCCCGTACCAGGCGAAGGAGAACTCGGTCCACACGGTGGCCGTGCGGTTGGCGTTGAAGCTGTAGGCGATCAGCACCAGGATCGGCAGGTACAGGTAGGCCAGTACCAGCAGGCTGGTTTCGCGGGTCAGCGGGAGTTTCTTCAGGTGCGAGGCGATCATCAGCGGACTCCCTGGCGGACGGCCTTGGCCGCCTTTTTGGCGTAGAGGGCGTAGAGCACCAGGGCCAGCAGCATCAGCCCGAGCAGGAGGAAGGACAGCGAGCTGCCCAGCGGCCAGTTGCGGGCGGTGCCGAACTGCTGCTGGATGAGGTTGCCGATCATCAGGGTCTTGCCGCCGCCGAGGATGGCGGGGGTGATGAAGGCGCCGAGGCTCGGCACGAACACCAGCAGCGACCCGGCCACCACGCCCGGCATGGACAGCGGCAGGATCACCCGGCGCAGGGCTTTGGCGCGGTTGGCGCCGAGGTCATAGGCGGCTTCCACCAGGCGCCAGTCGAGCTTCTCCAGGGTGGAGTAGATCGGCAGGATCATGAACGGCAGGAAGCTGTAGACCAGCCCGACCACCACGGCGAAATCGTTGTACAGCAGGGTGATGCCGCCGGCCTGCGGGAACAGGGCATTGAGGCTCTGGGCCAGCCAACCGTGCTCGCGCAGGATGATCAGCCAGGCGTAGTTGCGGATCAGCAGGTTGGTCCAGAACGGGATGGTGATCAGCAGCACCATGACGTTGCGCGAGCGCTCGCTGAGGCTGCTCATCCACAGGGCCACGGGGAAGCCGACGACAAAACACAGCAGGGTCGTGCCCCCGGCCTGCAGCACCGAGCGCAGCAGGGCCTGGGCGTAGACCCAGTTCACTTCCAGGTTGCCGTCGAAATCTTCCTGGAAGAACAGCTGGATGTAGCTCTGCCACTGCCAGTTGGCGCTCCAGTCGACCCCGCCGTAGAGGTTGCGTGGCAGCAGGCTGATGTAGCCCATGATGCCCAGCGGAATGGCGATCAGGCAGAGCAGGGTGAGCAGCACCGGCGACAGCAGCAACAGCCGGTTGAGGCTGGGGGAGGTGGCGCTGACGCTCATCTCAGGCCTCCATCAGCAGGCAGGCGTGGGGCGGCAGGTGCACCGCCACCGGCGAGCCCACGGGACGGGCGCTGGTGGCGCCTTCATTGCTTTCGCGCAGCATCACCTTGATATCGTTGGCCAGGCGGCACTGATAGAGGGTGGCCGTGCCCACGTAGAGCACGGCTTCGACCACGCCGCGCAGGTGATGTGGCTCCGACGGGTCCACCAGCCTCGAGCGTTCCGGGCGGAAGGCCAGTTGGGCAATGCCGGTGCGGGCGTTGGCTTCGTTGGCGCAGGGAATATCCACCGGAATGCCATCGGGGCGGAACAGGTGACCGTTCTGCGGACACTGGCGCAGCTGGCCGGGGAGGAAGTTGATGTCGCCGATGAAGTGGGCGACGAAACGGTGCTGCGGGCGTTCGTAGATCTCGTTGGGGGTGCCGATCTGCAGGATCTTGCCGGCGGACATCACGGCGATGCGGTCGGAGAGGGTCAGCGCTTCTTCCTGGTCGTGGGTGACGAAGATGAAGGTGATGCCGGCTTCCTGCTGCACGCGCTTGAGCTCGACTTGCATCTCCTTGCGCAGCTTCAGGTCCAGCGCCGACAACGGTTCGTCCAGCAGCAGCACGTCCGGGCGCGGCGCCAGGGCGCGGGCCAGGGCCACCCGCTGCTGCTGGCCACCGGAGAGTTCCGCAGGGCGACGGCGGGCCAGGTGTTCCATCTGCACCAGGGCCAGCATTTCCTTGACCCGACCGGGGATGGCGCTGCGCTCCAGCCCCTGCATCTCCAGGCCGAAGGCGATATTCTCGGCCACGCTCATGTGCGGGAAGAGCGCGTAGTTCTGGAACACGGTATTGACCCGGCGCTTGTAGGGCGGGAGCTGGTCCACGCGCTGTCCGCCGATCTGGATGGAGCCGGACGTGACCTGCTCGAAACCGGCGATGGAGCGCAGCAGGGTGGTCTTGCCGCAGCCCGAGGGGCCCAGGAGGGTAAAGAACTCGTTGTGGCGGATGCTGACCGAAACATCGTCGAGCGCCGGTGCTACTTCGGGGTCATCGGTATAGCGCTTGCTGACGCGTTGCACCTCGATGGAGGACGTGTGCTTCATAATGGTGCATTCCTCTTGTTTTTGTATGCAAAAATTGAATGCAATCTAGAAATACTCGGATTATGCTGACAACGCAACCGGGTTTTTCTGCCTGCTTGTTTCACGCAGCACCTGGATTGCGAACGCATTTACGGAGTCACGAATGGCAGACAAGAAGCTGGAAACCACGGTGGACCGTGTCTACCAGGGGGTTTACCAGGCCATCAGCAACCGCTCGCTGCGGCCTGGCATGAAACTCGGGGAAGCTTCCCTGGCAGAGCTGTTCAGCGTGAGTCGCACTTCGGTGCGGGCCGCGTTGAAGCAACTGGAGGCCGATGGCCTGGTGTCCTCCGAACCGAACAAGGGTTGCTGGGTGTCACTGCCCAGCGATGATGAAATCCGCCTGTTGTTCGAGACGCGGCGGCTGATCGAGATTGGCATCGTCACCGAGCTGTGCCGGCGTCGCGACAGCGCGGCCATGCTCGATCTGCGCGAGCACCTGCTGCTGGAAGAGGAAGCCCGGCGCAATCATGACCACGAGCGGCTGATCCACCTGCTCGGCGAATTCCACATCAAACTGGCCGAGGCGCTGAACAACCCGGTGTTGCTGGACTGGTTCCGCAAGCTGATCTCGCGCGCCTCGCTCTACGCCGCCGCCCTGGACGACGAACGCCACGACGCCTGCCGTGACGACGAGCACCTGCGCCTGATCGAGTTCATCGAGGCCGGCAACCAGAACGCCGCCATCGAGCTGACCTGCTTCCACCTGGCGGCCATTGAAACCGCCATCGTCGAGTCGGCCGGCAAGCTCAAGGCCAACTACCACCCGCTGAAGCACCTGATCGAGACCTGACCTCGGCCATGAAAATCCAGCTGATCAACCCGAACACCAGCGTGGCGATGACCTCCGGCATTGCCGAAGCCGCCAGCCATCTGCTTCGCCCTGGCAATCAGTTGCTGGCGGTGACCAACAGCGCAGGTCCGGCTTCCATCGAGGGGCATTACGACGAAGCGCTTGCCGTGCCCGGGTTGCTCCAGGCCATTCGCGATGGCGAGCGGGACGGCGCCGAAGGACACGTGATCGCCTGCTTCGGCGACCCCGGCCTGCTGGCGGCGCGGGAGATCGCACGGTACCCGGTGATCGGCATCGCCGAAGCGGCCATGCACCTGGCCACCTGGGTCGCCACCGGCTTCAGCGTCGTTACCACGCTCGGCCGCACCAAGGTCATCGCCCGTCATCTGGTGGAACGCTACGGCTTTCACCAGCACTGCCGGGGCATCCACGCCGTGGAGATTCCGGTGCTGGCGCTGGACGACGACCCGGACGGTCTGTTCCGCATCATGCGCACGGCCTGCCTGGACGCGCTGGAGCGGGATGAGTCGGGCGCCATCGTCCTCGGCTGCGCCGGCATGAGCCACCTGGCTGCGGCGCTGCAGGAGGAGATCGGCGTGCCGGTGATCGACGGCGTCAGCGCCGCATTGAAGATGGTGGAACTGCTGGGAGAACTGCGGCTCTCCACCAGCAAGCGAGGGGACCTTGATTTCCCGCTGCCCAAGCCCTATGCGGGTTACCTGCGAGGGTTTGCCGTCGGCGCCTGAGAGTGGCGCGGGGGCTGAATCTCTATGGCGTGGGAGCGAATTCGTTCGCGAAACAATAGCGGCCGCGATGCGGCCCATCGCGAATAAATTCGCGCCCACAACGTATCAAGGCGCCTTCTCCCCAAACAACTTCGCCACATCCACCATCCGCACCCAGCTGAGCCCTGCCATTCCATCAGGCCGTACTCCTTGCCCTGCCATTCCACCCGGCGTCGCCGGGGCAATTGCGGATGGGTAGTCGCGCGTAGAGCAGGCACCACTTCACTGGTGAACCACTGCCGCAGACTGCGATTTTCCGGGTGGTAGTAATTCGTCCTGAGCACTTCGCACACCGCACTCTCGCTGATCAGCCACTGCTGCTCGAAATCGCCCTTGGGCTTTGGCAGGGTTGCGATGCGCCACTGGTTGCGGTCGAGTTTCTCGGCGAGGCGATCGTTTGAATGGCAGTTGGTCAGGGCACCGAGGTCGCGAGCCACGACCCAGGCCTGATCATCGATCAGCAGGGCGCGCACTGGGCGGCGATGGCGATGAAGAACGCTGGGGACGAAATAGTCGTGGGACATGAGCAGACTCCTTTCTGATATCGAAGAGTCCGCCACCAGAGAGGGTGGCGGACCGTTCGAGGTTTGGAATACCGGCGCATCACAAATCGGGTGGGCTGGGCCTTCCTCGCACGGTCCGCCATAGACGTCCAGAGTCATCGAATGAAACGTCCACTCGCTGATCCTGCTTATGGCATTGGTGCTTTTTTGTGATGCTTCAGGGTTCCACTCCCGGCCACAGCCAAGGCTGCGACGGGGGAGGACGCTACCGATGCTAAGATCCCGGTCTTCGCTATGTATGGATCTATATAGCGAGAGACCGTGAAACCAAGGAGTCAGACATGTTGTACGTGGTGATGCTGGGCGGCCGACACCCCCGCGCGAAGATCGAAGTGCACGATGTGGTGTTTGCCGTGGCGGAAAGCCTGGAAGGCACTTATTCGCAATTGCGCGAGGGCTGGTTCGGCAGCCCGGCGGGTATGCACATCGATTCGTGGATGGCGGTGGACGGCGTGGAAGGCTACAAGCTGGCCTTCACCGACCAGGCCCCCGCCGCGAATGACCCGCGCCTCTACTTCATCAACCTCGGCGGCTACGAAACCGGCATCTTCGGCGAAGCCCACAGCTACCTGCTGGTGGTCGCCCGCGACAAGGCCGAAGCCAAGGCCAAGGGCAAACGCCAGTTGGCCGAACTCCGCTGGGACAAGCCCCACACCGACAACCTGCATGACGTGGACGACTGCATCCCGGTGGACTGCGTGGCGGGGCGCTATGTGCACCTGGTGGAAGGCGATAACGCGGGGATCAGGTATGGCAGTGATTACATCGTGCTGTCCTAGGAGCGGGTAAAGACACCAGGCGGTGAGGGCGCCCTATTTGACCACTGCTGTGGCACAGGGCAGCAGAGATCAAGCGATTCGTAGGATGGGTTGAGCGGTGCGATACCCATGCGGGTGACGGTTGATGGGCGTCGCGGTCTCAACCTTCCTGCAAACTGCGATGCGAAGTTTCGGACGATGGACGAGGCTGATCCATCCTCTTCTGCTCAGGCCTCACGCCAGGGTTGCCAGGTGCTCTACCGTCTCCGGATATTGCTGCACCAGGCGAATCAACGTGGTGGCCTGGGCGTTGGGTTTGGCTCGTCCCTGCTCCCAATTTTCCAGCGTTCGCGGATTGGTGCGCAGATACATGGCAAAGACCGGGCGCGACATCTTCAGCCGCTCACGAATTGAAACCAGCTCCTCCGCAGTCACCGCGCGTAGCTCCGGCAAGATGAGCCGGTGCGAGCGAAGCGTCAACTTGCCCTCACGCTCTTCTGCGAGTGCTTCGATACCTTCCACCAGTTCGGCAAAAATGTCCCGTTTCATTCCGTCTTCCTCGTTTCTAGTTCCGCTTCCAGCCGCTGCCTGAATACCTTTTTCTGGGCCGCACTCAGGTATTCGCGAACGTCCTTGCCGTAGAGGGTGAAAAGCCAGAACTGCGCTCCACCCAGCCACCAGTAATAGATCACGCGGATGCCGCTACGCTTGCCTTTGCCTTTGCCTTTGCCTCGTCCCTCGTCTGCAAAACGCAACTTGCGAAGGCCCCCGGTTCCTTGAATGAGGTTCCCGGCGTCCGGCTGCGTCAGCAGCAGATGTTGCAAGGCTGCGTAGGCATCGTCGTCCAGATGGTCCGTTCGGTGCCGCTGGAACGGCGGCAGCTCCACGAAGAGTGCTTCCATATTCTCTACGTAAGTTGCGTATAGATTGGGCGCGCATGTCGGTAACGGTCAAGTCGCGCCAATGCTGGAGCGCCACCTTATCCGGTGCTTTGGCATGCAGGGGCTGAGCGGGAGGGTGAAACGGATGACGAGGAAGTCAGAAACGCAAAAGCCGCGCACTGCGCGGCTTTTGATTTGGTGGGCCCACACGGACTCGAACCGTGGACCAAAGGATTATGAGTCCTCTGCTCTAACCGACTGAGCTATAGGCCCCAGAAGGCCGGCGGATTATACAGGCGCCCTTTGCTGGGTGCCAATCGCGGGGAGGGGGCTGAGGAATTTGCGTTCGAACGCTTCTGGCGGCAAGGGTGTGCTGACGATAAAACCTTGAATCTGTTGGCATCCTTCGGCGGCGAGGAAGTATTCCTGGGCCTTGGTTTCGACGCCTTCGGCGATCACGGTGAGTTGCATGCTGCGGCCGAGGGCGATGATGGCGCGGCTGATGGCGGCGTCGTTGGGATCGTCGGGCAGGCCGCGTACGAAGGACTTGTCGATCTTCAGCACATCCAGCGGCAGACGCTTGAGGTAGCTGAGGGAGGAATAGCCAGTGCCGAAGTCGTCGATGGCCAGCTGTACGCCGAGGGTCTTGAGGTTGTGGAGCACGCTGAGGGCTTCTTCGGCCTGGCTCATGATGAAGCCTTCGGTGATCTCCAGCTGCAGGCGCTGGGGCTCCAGACCAAGGCTGTCGATGAGGTGTTGCAGGCGTTCCACCAGCAGCGGCTGGCGCAGTTGGGCGCCGGCGAGGTTGACTGACAGCGGGCCGAACGGCGCGTGGGCTTCCTGCCAGCGCTGCATCTGCCGGCAGGATTGCTCCAGTACCCAGTCGCCCAGCGGGAGGATGAGGCCGCTCTCTTCCGCGAGCGGGATGAAGCGCTCCGGAGGAATCTCCCCGAGTTTCGGGTGGTACCAGCGCACCAGGGCTTCGGCGCCCACCAGGGCCTGGTTCTGCAGGCTGAGTTTGGGCTGGTAGGAGAGGGACAGCTCGTTGCGCTCCAGGGCGCGGCGCAGTTCGGTTTCCAGCGCCATGCGCTCGGTGGCCTGGCTGGTGAGGTCGCGGGTGTAGAACTCGATGCGGTTGCGGCCACGGGCCTTGGCCCGGTACATGGCGGCGTCGGCATTCTTCACCAGGGTGGCGACGTCCAGCCCGTGCTCCGGGAACAGGCTGATGCCGATGCTGGCGCTCATGAAAAACTCGTGCCGGCCGGCAGGGAGCGGCGCTTCGAAGCAGGTCAGCAGTTTGTGTGCGACAGCCTGGGCGTCGTCGGGGCCGTGCAGGCCGGGCAGCAGGATGATGAATTCGTCGCCGCCCAGGCGGGCCACGGTATCGATGTCACGCAGCTGTTCGCGCAGGCGGTGGGCGATCCCCTTGAGCAGCAGGTCGCCCACCGGGTGGCCGAGGCTGTCGTTGATGTGTTTGAAGCGGTCGAGGTCGATGAAGAGGACGGCGCCGTGAAGGTCGTCGTTGGCGGCCTCGACCAGGGCCAGTTGCAGCCGGCTCTCGAACAGCAGGCGGTTGGGCAGGCCGGTGAGCGGGTCGTGGTGGGCCTGGTAGTCGAGGCGCGCCTGGGCGTGCTTGAGCGGCGAGATGTCGGCGAACACGCCGACGTAGTGGGTGACCTGCTGATGACGATCGCGTACGGCGCTGATGGTGAGCCATTCGGGGTAGGGCTCGCCGTTCTTGCGGCGGTTCCAGATCTCGCCTTGCCAGTGCCCTTCACGCTCCAACTGGTGCCACATGGCGGCGTAGAAGGCGCTGTCGTGCTGACCCGAGGCGAGCATGTGCGGTGATTGGCCGAGGGCTTCTTCCTCGCTGTAGCCGGTGATTTCGCTGAAGGCGCGGTTGACCGCGGTGATGCGCTGTTCGGTGTCGGTGATCATCACGCCTTCGGCGGTGCTTTCGAAGACGGTGGCTGCCTGCAGCAGTTTTTCCTGCATCTGCTGGCGCTCGGTGATGTCGCGGGCGATGGTCAGCATGCAGGGCTCGCCGCCGATGGGAATCGGCTGGGCGGAGAGTTCGCAGATGCGCACCTGGCCGCGCTTGGTGCGCACGGCGGTGGTGAAGTTGTGCAGGCTGCCCTGGTCGCGGACGAGTTGGATCATACGCTCGCGCTCCGCCGGGTTGGCCCACAGGCCGAGGTCCAGGGTGGAACGCTCGGCGATCTCCTGCTGGCTGTAGCCGGTAATGCGGCTGAACCCGTCGTTCGCCTCCACCAGCAGGCCATCGCTGATGCGGGTGATGAGCAGGCCGTCTGGGGAGGCATGGAAGGCGCTGGCGAACTTTTCTTCGGAAACCTGCAGCAGGCGCTGGGTTTCCTTGAGCTGGGTGATGTCGCGCACCACGACCACCAGGGCCGGCGTGTCGTCCAGGTCGATGGCCTGGGCGGAGATCAGGCCGATGAAGGTTTCGCCATTGGCGCGGCGGAAGGGCATTTCCAGGTTGTGCAGCGGGTTGCCCTGCTGCAGGCGCTGGAGGAGTTTCGGACCGATGCCGGGGATGCCCCAGATGTCGAGTTCGGTGGCGGTGCGGCCGAGGGCTTCGCTGGCCTTGAGGCCTATCTGCTGTTCGAAGGTGTGGTTGATGGCCAGCAGGCTGCCATCGGTGCGGCGGGCGATGACGATGATGTCGGGGCAGTTGTGGAACACCGAGGCGAACTTCTGCTCGGACAGGCGCAGGGCCTGCTCGGTCTGCTTGGCCTCGGTGATGTCGATCATCAGGCCGCGCATCATCTGGGTTTCACCGTGGGGGATGAGGGTGATGATGTCGCGCACCCAGAGTACCCGGCCGTCGGCGGCGATCATGCGGTAGTCGAGGCTATGGTCGCGGCCCGCGGCGGTTTCGGTTTCACAGAAGGTGTTGGCCCGGGCGTCGTCGTCGGGGTGCAGGGCGCGGCGCCAGAAGCCGGGCTCCAGCCAGTCGCTCAAGGGGTAGCCCAACAGGCGCTCGGCGTGGGGCGAGACATAGGTGTAGCAGTAGTCGTCGACGCGCATTTCCCAGGCGATGGCGTTCAGGCTTTCCACCAGGCCGCGGTAGTGCTGCTCGCTGCTGCGCAGTTCGTCCTGCAGCGCGGCCCGACCGGCCATTTCGTTGCTGAGGCGGCGGTTGACGCGCAGGACGAAAGTCAGGGCGCCGGCCACCAACAATAGCGCGGGGAGTCCGTAGAGGAGGATGCGCTGCCAGTCGGTTCGCTGGTAGAGGGCGTCGCCCACCCAGCGCTCCTGGATGGCCGCGGTTTCTTCCGGGGTGATTTCGGCGAAGACCCGGTCGAGGATACCGGCCAGCAGCGGATGAATCTTCGGTGTCGCCATGGCCAGTTGGTAACGATAAGGCGTTTCGCCACTGATGCTGATGCCGTTGAGCTTGAGCTGGCGCAGGCTCCAGACGCTGGAGGCGAGGTCGCCGACGAAGGTGTCCACCTCGCCGGTGGCCAGGGCCTGGAGTGCGGCTGCGACGGTGGGGTAGCCCTGCAGGCTGAGGTCGGGGTGCTGGTTGCGCAGCAGCTCATGGGGGGCGTAGTCGGACACGATGCCGACGCGCAGGCCGTAGAGGTCCTGGATATTCGAAGGTTGGGGGCCCTTGGTGCGGGAAAGGATGACGATGGGGAAATCGAGGTAGGGCCGCGTGAAGTTCAGGTATTGCTGGCGTTCGGGGGTGGACATGATGCCGGGCAGGATATCCAGTTCGCCTGCGCGGGCCCGCTTGAGCACTTCCCCCCAATTGCTGGACTCGATGGGGGTGACTTTCACGTTCAGCCGCCGCCGGATCAGCTCGACATAGTCGGCGGCCAGGCCCTGGTGGCGGCCCTGGGGATCCCGGAATTCGAAGGGAGGCCAGGAGGTGTCTATGCCCAGTTGCAATTCGCCGTGCCGGTCGAGCCAGGCCTGTTCGTCCGGGGTGAGCGTCAAGGCTCCGGCCGGAATGGTCCAGAGTGCCAGCCAGAACATCAGTAGGGCCCGCACTCGCAGCATTGGCGGCCTCATTCCTTGATGGGATGTAAGACGGAAGTGTAGACGTGGCCGCTCGGCATCTGGAAGGGGAAACAACGCAGCTGCGATCTGGTTCGCGGACAAAAGAAAACCCCCGGACTGGCCGGGGGTTCTCGTATCGCTTTACTCGTCCAGGAAGGAGCGCAGGTGCTCGCTTCGCGACGGGTGACGCAGCTTGCGCAGCGCCTTGGCTTCGATCTGGCGGATACGCTCGCGGGTTACATCGAACTGTTTGCCGACTTCCTCGAGGGTGTGGTCGGTGTTCATGTCGATACCGAAGCGCATGCGCAGGACCTTGGCTTCACGGGCGGTGAGGCCGGCCAGGACTTCGCGGGTGGCTTCCTTGAGGCTTTCCACGGTGGCCACGTCGATCGGGGACTGCATGGTGCTGTCCTCGATGAAGTCGCCCAGGTGCGAGTCTTCGTCGTCACCGATCGGGGTTTCCATGGAGATCGGCTCTTTGGCGATCTTCAGCACTTTGCGGATCTTGTCCTCAGGCATCTCCATGCGCTCGCCAAGCTCTTCCGGAGTGGGCTCGCGGCCCATTTCCTGCAGCATCTGACGGGAGATGCGGTTGAGCTTGTTGATGGTCTCGATCATGTGCACCGGGATACGGATGGTGCGTGCCTGATCGGCGATCGAGCGGGTGATCGCCTGGCGGATCCACCAGGTGGCGTAGGTCGAGAACTTGTAGCCGCGACGGTATTCGAACTTGTCCACCGCCTTCATCAGGCCGATGTTGCCTTCCTGGATCAGGTCGAGGAACTGCAGGCCGCGGTTGGTGTACTTCTTGGCGATGGAGATCACGAGACGCAGGTTGGCCTCGACCATCTCTTTCTTCGCCCGGCGAGCCTTGGCTTCGCCAATGGACATGCGGCGGTTGACGTCCTTGATCTCGTTGACGGTCAGTTCGACTTCCTGCTCGAGATCCACCAGCTTCTGCTGGTTGCGCTTGATGTCGTCCACCAGCTTGCCGATGGCTTCGGCGTATTTCGCCTTGCCCTTGGCCAGGCCGTCGGCCCAGTCGAGGTCGACTTCGTTGCCCGGGAACAGGCGCAGGAAATCGGCGCGCGGCATGCGGGCGTCACGCACGCAGAGCTGCATGATGGCGCGTTCCTGGCCGCGGACGCGGTCCAGGGCGCTGCGAACTTTTTCCACGAGGGCGTCGAACTGCTTCGGCACCAGCTTGATCGGCATGAAGAGTTCGGCCAGGGCCAGCAGCTCCTCGGTAGCCTGCTTGCTGTCGCGGCCGTGCTTCTTCAGGGCTTTCTTGGCCTTGTCGAGCTGATCGGAAACCGCGGTGAAGCGGCGCAGGGCCTCCTCCGGATCCGGGCCGCCGTCGCCTTCTTCCTCTTCGTCGCCTTCGCTTTCTTCGTCCTCGTCTTCGTCCTTGTCCTTGGCCGAAGCGGAATCGTCCTTCAGATCGACGGGTTCGACTTCCTCGGCCGGCAGGGTGCCGTCATCCGGGTCGATGTAACCGCTGAGAACGTCGGACAGGCGGCCACCTTCGCTGGTGACGCGCTGGTATTCGGCAAGGATGCCGTCGACGGCACCGGGGAAGTGGGCGATGGCGCTCATCACTTCGCGGATGCCTTCCTCGATTCGCTTGGCGATTTCAATCTCGCCTTCGCGGGTCAGCAGCTCCACGGTGCCCATTTCACGCATGTACATGCGCACGGGGTCGGTGGTGCGGCCGATGTCGGTCTCCACGGCAGCCAGGGCGGCGGCGGCTTCTTCAGCTGCGGCTTCGTCGGTGTCGGCTTCGGCCAGCAACAGGGCATCCGCATCCGGGGCACTCTCGAATACGTTGATCCCCATGTCGTTGATCATGCGGATGATGTCTTCCACCTGTTCCGGATCGGAAATATCCTCCGGCAGGTGGTCGTTGACCTCCGCGTAAGTCAGGTATCCCTGCTCACGGCCACGGGCGATCAACTCTTTGAGGCGAGACTGCTGTTGCGCTTTTCCGGACATAGCACCCTATCCACTTAAGGTCTTGGCGGGCTGAAAACAAGCCGAGGATTATACCTGATCCGGGGCATCACGCGCCAGTTGAGGTCGGAGTCAGTGGAGACGTGTTGCGGCTGAGAAGGTCGCGCAGCTGATCTTTTTCCTCTGCGCTGAGTTCGCTTTGCCGTGCTTTCCGCAGCAGATTTTCCAAGCGGCGTTCCCGCTGGCGAGCCGACAACCTAGTTATAGTGTCGAAAAACTGTTGTTCAAGGTTGTCGTCGGAAATCAGCCATTCCTTCTCCGCCAGGGCCCGTAGCAGACGGCCTTGGTCGGTGCCGTGCCAGCGGGCGATCAACTGCAGCGAACGCAGTTTCGGATTCTTCTGCACGGCTTCCACCAGTGACACCATGAGCTGGGCGTAGGTGTCGTCTTCAGCGGCGAAATGGCTGGCATCTTCCACTTTCTGCGCCAGTGAGGGATGGTGAAGCAGGGTGCGCAGGGCGGTGAGCGTAGGGGATTCCACCTTCACTTCGGTGCGTGGCGGGCGCTTGAAATCTTCACGACCCTGCTTGTTCCACTTCTTGCCGTCTTTCTTCCAGTCGTCCTTTCTCCAGCCTTCCTTGCGCTTTTCGTCCTTCTGCCAATTTCCCTGCTGCGCAGCTGGCTGTTCGAAGTATTGCGAGTGGTCCGGCTCGTACTGCTGGTCGTCGTGGCCGGAGAAGGCTTCGTAGTAGGAATCTTCCGGGTAGCCCTGGTTGTCGTGGCTGACGCTCGGGGCGGCGCTGCGGGCGAATTGGCCGAGGGCTTCGCCGTTGAGGCCGGTGATTTCGGCCAGTCGCTGGCGCATCAGCACCTTCAGGTTGGCGCCGGGAATGCGCTCGATCAGCGGTGCGGCCAGGGTGGCCAGGTGGGCCTTGCCTTCCAGGGAGGTCGGATCGGCTTCCTGGGTCAGTTGCTGGAAGAAATAGTCGGCCAGCGGCTGCGCGTGCTGGGTAATGCGGGCGCGGAAGGCGTCAGTGCCTTCCTTGCGAACCAGGCTGTCCGGGTCTTCGCCTTCGGGCAGGAAGAGGAAGCGCGCCCGCCGGCCGTCTTCCAGGCCCGGCAGGGTCGCTTCCAGGGCTCGCCAGGCGGCTTTTCGTCCGGCCTGGTCGCCGTCGAAACAGAAGAGAATGTTCGGCACCAGGCGGAACAGGCGGCGGATGTGCTCCTCGCTGGTTGCGGTGCCCAGGGTGGCGACGGCATTGCGCAGACCTTGCTGGGCCAGGGCGATGACGTCCATATAGCCCTCGACCACCATGATTTCGTCGAGGTTGCGGTTGTGCTTGCGCGCCTCGAACAGCCCGTAGAGTTCCTGGCCCTTGTGGAAAACCGGAGTTTCCGGAGAGTTCAGGTACTTGGGCTTGTCGTCGCCCAGCACCCGGCCGCCGAAGGCGATGATGCGTCCGCGGCTGTCGCGGATCGGGAACATCACCCGGTCACGGAAGCGGTCGTAGCGCTTGCCGGTGTCGGCGTTCTCGATCAGCAGGCCAGCGTCGATCATGTGCTTCTGCTGCAGGCTGTCGCCGCCCATGTGCTTGAGCAGATTGTCCCAACCGGGTGGGGCGAAGCCCAGGGCGAAGTCGCGGGCGATCTCGCCAGTCAGGCCGCGGCCTTTGAGGTACTCGACCGCGGCCTTGCGCGTCGGATGCTGTTTCAGCGCATGGCGGTAGTAGTCCGATGCGGCGGTAAGCAGTGCGTAGAGCGGGGAGTCGGTTGGCTGGCGCGGGCCTCTGCTGCGGCCGCCGTCCTCCCGGGGAACTTCCAGACCGGCGCGCTTGGCCAGTTCCTCGACCGCCTGGGGAAAGTCCAGGTGGTCGTGGTCCATGATGAAGCCGAGGGCGTTGCCACCGGCGCCGCAGCCGAAGCAGTAGTAGAACTGCTTGTCCGGGCTGACGCTGAAGGAGGGCGTCTTTTCGTTATGGAAGGGGCAGCGGGCGGTGAAGTTCTTGCCGGCCTTTTTCAGCTGCACGCGCGCGCCGACCACTTCGACAATGTCGGTGCGGTTCAGCAGGTCGTCGATGAAGCCTTGGGGGATCAGGCCAGCCATAGGGTGCTCGGGGCGCGGGGAGGTTCAAAGCATACTCGCGCCCGGTTGGTGAAGACAGGCAAGAGTCTTGAGCTGGAAAGCAAAAAACTCCGCCATTCGCCAAGGCGAAGCGGAGTCTTCTGTGTGCTCAGCATGCACTCGCCCGGCCGGAGCCGGGCGACGCTTGAGCGTGCGGCGGAGCCTGTTAACTCAGTACAGGCGCTCGCGGCGGCGCTGCTCGCGCTGCACTTTCTTGGCGTGACGCTTGACCGCGGCGGCGGCTTTGCGCTTGCGCTCGGCAGTGGGCTTCTCGTAGAACTCACGGCTGCGGACTTCGGCCAGTACGCCGGCTTTTTCGCAGGAGCGCTTGAAACGACGCAGGGCTACGTCGAAGGGTTCGTTCTCTTTAACTTTGACGGCTGGCATCCAGGTCGTACCTTCATCAATTACCGAATGGTCGACGCATTCCGGCAAAAGTTGGCTCGGTGGCGCGTCGGATTTCAAGGGCTGCGGATATTAACGCCTCAAGGCACGGAATGCAAAGCCTTCAGTCGAAAACCGCTAGTCGGCACAAGGGGCGGCGATTATGATTCGCGCCTTCTTCTTTTGCCAGGCCAGAAAGGCTCGTACCCATGCTAGTGCTGGGGTTGGAAACCTCTTGCGACGAAACCGGCGTCGCCCTTTACGACAGTGAACGCGGCCTGCTGGCCGACGCGCTGTTCAGTCAGATCGACCTGCACCGGGTCTACGGCGGCGTCGTACCCGAGCTGGCCTCCCGTGACCACGTCAAGCGCCTGCTGCCGCTGCTGCGCGAGGTGCTGGAAGAGGCCGGTCGCAAACCCGAAGACATCGACGGCATCGCCTATACCGCCGGCCCCGGCCTGGTGGGCGCGCTGCTGGTGGGTGCTTCCTGCGCCCAGGCCCTGGCCTTCGCGTGGGGTGTGCCGGCGCTCGGCGTGCACCATATGGAAGGTCACTTGCTGGCTCCCATGCTGGAAGAGCAACCGCCGCAGTTTCCGTTCGTCGCCTTGCTGGTGTCCGGCGGCCACACCCAGTTGGTTCGGGTCGATGGCATCGGTCGCTACCAGTTGCTTGGCGAGTCGGTGGACGACGCCGCTGGCGAAGCCTTCGACAAGACCGCCAAGCTGATCGGCCTCGGCTACCCCGGTGGTCCGGAGATCGCCCGCCTGGCCCAGAGCGGTACACCCGGTCGCTTCACCTTCCCGCGACCGATGACGGATCGTCCCGGCCTGGATTTCTCCTTCAGTGGCCTCAAGACCTTCGCCCTCAACACCTGGCAGCAGTGCCGCAATGCTGGGGACGACGGCGAGCAAACCCGTTGCGACATCGCTCTGGCCTTCGAACAGGCTGTCGTGGACACTCTCACCATCAAGTGCAAGCGCGCCCTCAAGCAGACCGGCCTTGAACGCCTGGTGATCGCCGGTGGCGTCAGCGCCAACCAGTCGCTGCGCCAGTCGCTGGGCAAGATGCTCGGTGAGATGAAGGGCGACGTGTTCTATGCGCGGCCGCGCTTCTGCACCGATAACGGCGCGATGATCGCTTATGCCGGCTGCCAGCGTTTGCTGGCGGGGCAGCAGGATGGTCCGGCGATTGGTGTGCAGGCGCGCTGGCCGATGGAGCAGCTACCCGCTGTCTGACGGCTGGTTGAGCCGATTTCGTTCAATTGATCAGAAATGCCGTTCGCGTCCGGCGAAAAGGTCGCGTAGATTGCCGCGATGGCGCCAGACGATGAGCCCGGTCAGAACGGTCATCGGCAGGAGCGCACCGGGTTGCTGCCAGGCCAGCAATGGCAGGGTCAGCGGCGTGGCGATCAGCGCCGCCAGGGAGCTGGTGCGGGTCAGGTAGAAGGTCAGCAGCCAGACGCAGATGGCCAGCAGCGCGGCCGGGGGATAGAGCCCCAGCAGCATGCCGGCGGCGGTGGCGACGCCTTTGCCGCCACGAAAGCGGAAGTACAGGGGATAGAGGTGCCCGAGCACCGCGGCAAGGCCGATCCAGGCCTGTTGCTGGATGTCGAAGCCGCAGTAGCGGGCGACCAGCACCGGCAGCAGGCCTTTGAGCAGGTCGCCGAGCAAGGTCAGGATCGCCAGCTTCTTTCCTGCCACCCGCAGCATGTTGGTGGCGCCAGGGTTGCCGGAGCCCTGGGCACGCGGGTCGCCCGTGCCGAACAGACGGCTGAGCAGAATGGCGAAGGACAACGATCCGAGCAGGTAGGCGAGAGTCGCCAGCAGCCAAAACATGGTATCCATTCCGGGGCGAGGAAGTCCCGATTCTAGCGGGGCAGCACTGACGTGGACACGGTTTTCATCGAGGGTCTGGAAGTCGACACCGTAATCGGTGCCTATGACTGGGAGCGCAGCATTCGCCAGTGCCTGCGCCTGGACCTGCAACTGGGCTGGGACAACCGCCCGGCCGCCGAAGGCGATGACCTGGACAAGGCGCTCGACTACGCCGCCGTCTCCCAGCGTATCCAGGCCTTCGCCGCTGAAGCGCAATTCCTCCTGGTGGAGACCTTTGCCGAGCGCCTGGTGGCCGTGCTGATGGCCGAGTTCAACATCCCCTGGGTCCGCCTGAAGTTGCACAAGCCTGGCGCCGTCGCTGCGGCCAGCAGTGTTGGCGTGGAGATCGAGCGCGGATGCCGCTGACCACTATCTACCTTGGCCTCGGCAGCAACATCGAGCGCGAGCGCAATCTCACCGCCGGGCTCGAGGCCCTCGCCGGTTTCCTTAAGGACATCCGTTGCTCGGCGGTGTTCGAGAGCCTGCCCGTTGGCATCAAGAGCGGGAATTTCTTCAATTTCGTGGTGGCCGCCCGCACCGACCTGTCGCTCCATGAGCTGGATCGCAGGCTCAAGGAAATCGAAGCCGACAACGGCCGCTACGCGCCGGGCCGCAAGGGCCTGCCGTTGGACATCGACGTGCTGCTGTATGGCGACCGCGTGGGCAATTTCGACGGTCTGATCCTGCCGCGTCCCGAGGTGTTGAAGAACGCTTTCGTACTCTGGCCCTTGTCGCTGCTGGCGCCTGAGGTGCTGCATCCGGAGGAGCGTCGCAGCTTTGCGGAGTTGTGGCAGGGCGCCTCCATCCAGCAGGTGCTCTGGCCGGCGTCCTTCTCGTGGAGGGGCGCCGAGTTGACGCCCGCCGAGCTGATTCAGGCCTTCCCGCGACCTTCCTTGTAAGCCTTCAGGGCCTTGAGGCGCTCGCCCTTGAGTGCTTCACCCAGTTCGGCGCCTCTCAGTCCCTTCTCCAGCAGCGGCTGCACCGTCACTGCGCGGGCGGCCGCCGCTGCGCCCAGCAGGTAGGTGGCCTGCGGGTAGTCGCGCTGTTCCAGGCCGGTGCGGCCGCGGGCATCCATTTCGCTAGCGGCGACGAATTCTTCGAAGCGCTGCGGCCGGCGATAGACATCGAAGCTCTGCAGCAGCTCCAGCAGGGTGGTCGGACGGAGTTCCAGCGCGCGATGCGCGTGGGTGTGGTACTCGCCCACCAGCAGCGCCAGTTCCTGGCAATCCCGTGGAGCCTTGCAGCGCTCGTTCACCGCCTTGATCAGCTTCAGGCCGTGCTTTTCGTGGGCAATGTGCTGCGGCCATTCCTCTTCCGGGGTCAGGCCCTTGCCCAGGTCATGCAGCAGGCAGGCCCAGCGCACGGTGAGCGGCTGCTGGTGCTCCGCACATTGGCGTAGCACGGCCAGCACATGGACGCCTGAATCCACCTCGGGGTGGTGCTTCTCCGGCTGTGGCACGCCGAACAGGCGGTCCACTTCCGGCAACCAGGCGGCGAGGGCGCCGCAGTCGCGCAGGACCTGGATGAACACGTCCGGGCGCGGTTCCATCAGGGCGCGGGAAACTTCCTTCCAACTGCGTTCAGGCGTCAGGGCGTCAAGTTCACCGGATTCGGCGATCTGTCGCATCAGCGCCAGGGTTTCCTCGGCGACCGTGAAGCCCAGTGGCGCGTAGCGCGCGGCAAAGCGTGCGACGCGCAGCACGCGCAGGGGGTCTTCGGCGAACGCGGGGGAGACATGGCGCAGCACGCGTGCTGAGAGGTCCTTCTGGCCACCGTAGGGGTCGATCAGCTTGCCGTGGTCGTCCTCGGCCATGGCGTTGACCGTGAGGTCGCGGCGGATCAGGTCCTGTTCGAGGGTTACATCAGGACTGGCGTAGAAGATGAAGCCGCCGTAGCCGCGACCACTCTTGCGCTCGGTGCGCGCGAGGGCGTATTCCTCGCCGCTCTGGGGGTGCAGGAACACCGGGAAATCCGCGCCCACCGGGCGGTAACCCTGCTCCAGCATCTCCTCGGCCGTGGCGCCGACCACTACCCAGTCAATTTCGGTCGCCTCGCGGCCCAACAGACGGTCGCGTACCGCTCCGCCCACTTTGTATATCTGCATGGCTTGCCTCCGTGGCTGCGGAGGATAGCAGCCTAGCGAGCTGCAGGGACCTGGGCGGCCAGCGCGCGCGCGGCGCTTTCCAGCAGCTCGGCGCTGTCCCAGGAGGGGCTGAGGCCGGTGCTGGCCAGGCCTTCCCAGAGTATCTGGCCGGAGGGGTCGGTCAGGCGCAGGCGCAAGGTGCCGGTTTCGTCGTGCAGCCGGTGGATGGCCTGGTACGGGCCGAGGGGGCTGGGCGGTGCCTGGTTGACCTTGAATTCCAGCGGCTGATCGTTCACCGCCAACCAGTAGTACACGCGCACCTGGGCATCATTGGTGCTGCGATAACCGCGCTCCTCCAGGGCCTGGCGGATCAGTGGGCCGAGCTGGGCGTAGCGCTCCGGGTAAGGCAGTTCGCCGTCGACCGCCTGTTCCGGCGAGATCAGCTGGAAGCTGCTGCGCCCTGCCAACCCGGCTGTGGCGGGCTGCAGGATATGGACCTGCGGAATGGGCGTGGAACAGGTGGCCAGGGCCAGGCACAGCAGCAGGACGAGGAACAGGCGCATCTGAGGGCGGCTCCCATTGGGGGAACCGCATGCTCGGCGCGGACCGGGCATGCGGTCAACCGATCAAATGGGTGGAATGATCAGGTCCAGGCGCGGGTATTCCCCGTCCTCAGTGCGTTCCCCCTTTGGGGGGACATGATGGCTCCCTGTTATCTGCTCGCCGTGGCGGGTTTCCAGGTGGATATCGAAGCCCCAGAGGCGATGCAGGTGCTTGAGCACTTCATCGGTCGACTCACCCAGTGGCTTGCGGTCGTGCTGCTGGTGACGCAGGGTCAACGAGCGGTCGCCGCGGCGGTCCACGCTCCAGATCTGCACGTTGGGCTCGCGGTTGCCGAGGTTGTACTGCGCCGCCAGGGTTTCGCGAATCAACCGGTAACCCTGTTCGTCATGGATGGCCGGGACGTACAGCTCATCCTTCTGGTCGTCGTCAAGGATGCTGAACAGCTTGAAGTCGCGGATCACCTTGGGTGAGAGGAACTGCAGGATGAAGCTCTCATCCTTGAAGCTGTTCATGGCGAACTTGAGGGTGGACAGCCAGTCACTGCCGGCGATGTCCGGGAACCAGTAGCGGTCCTCATCCGTGGGCTCCTCGCAGATGCGGCGGATGTCTCGGTACATGGCGAAGCCCAGGGCGTAGGGGTTGATGCCGCTGTAATAGGGGCTGTCGAAGGGTGGCTGGTAGACCACGCTGGTGTGCGACTGCAGGAACTCCATCATGAAGCCGTCGGTGACCAGGCCCTCGTTGTACAGGTCGTTGAGGATGGTGTAGTGCCAGAAGGTGGCCCAGCCTTCGTTCATCACCTGGGTCTGGCGCTGTGGGTAGAAGTACTGGGCGATCTTGCGCACGATGCGAACCACTTCCCGTTGCCAGGGTTCCAGCAGCGGCGCGTGCTTCTCGATGAAGTAGAGGATGTTTTCCTGCGGTTCGGCCGGGAAGCGCTGGTTGTCTTTCTCGCCGCCCTTGCCGCTGCCTTTGGGAATGGTGCGCCAGAGGTCGTTGATCTGCTTCTGCAGGTGCTCCTCGCGTTCCTTCTGCCGGCGTCGCTCTTCCTCGGCTGAAATGGGGTAGGGGCGCTTGTAGCGGTCCACGCCGTAGTTCATCAGGGCGTGGCAGGAGTCCAGCAGGTCTTCCACGGCGTCGATGCCGTGGCGCTCCTCGCACTGGGCGATGTACTGCTTGGCGAACACCAGGTAGTCGATGATCGAGCTGGCGTCTGTCCAGGTGCGGAACAGGTAGTTGCCCTTGAAGAAGCTGTTGTGGCCGTAGCAGGCGTGGGCGATCACCAGTGCCTGCATGGTGATGGTGTTTTCCTCCATCAGGTAGGCGATGCAGGGATCGGAGTTGATCACGATCTCGTAGGCCAGGCCCATCTGGCCCCGGGAATAGCCCTTTTCGGTGGCGAGGAAGTGCTTGCCGTAGGACCAGTGGTGATAGCCGATGGGCATGCCGACAGACGCGTAGGCATCCATCATCTGCTCGGCGCTGATCACTTCGATCTGGTTCGGGTAGGTGTCCAGCGCATAGCGCTCGGCGATCCGGCTGATCTCGCGGTCATAGGTGCGGATCAGGTCGAAGGTCCATTCCGACCCGGTGGAAATGGGCTTGCGTTCCTTCTTGCTGGCAGTCATTTCACGCCTCCCCTCAGGTCACGAGCCTGCGCTGGAACAGCTCGCGGAACACCGGGTAGATATCCGCCGCCGAGACGATCTGCTGCTGGGCGAAGGTGTCGGCGAACGTATCGCAGACCTGTTCGTATTCGTACCACAGCGCCTGATGTTCGCGCGGGGTGATCTCGACATAGGTGTAGTACTGCACGAACGGCATGATCTGCTTGATCAGGATATCCCGGCAGATGGGCGAATCGTCATTCCAGTTGTCGCCGTCCGAGGCCTGGGCGGCGTAGATGTTCCATTCGTTGATGGGGTAGCGCTCGGCCATGATCTCCTGCATCAGCTTCAGCGCGCTGGAGACGATGGTGCCGCCGGTTTCCCGGGAGTAGAAGAATTCCTCTTCGTCCACTTCGCGTGCGCTGGTGTGGTGGCGGATGAACACGACCTCGATCTTGTCGTAGTTCCGCTTGAGGAACAGGTACAGGAGGATGAAGAAGCGCTTGGCGATATCCTTGGTCGCCTGGGTCATGGAGCCGGAGACGTCCATCAGGCAGAACATCACCGCCTTGGAGGACGGATTGGGTTGCTTGACCAGCAGGTTGTACTTGAGGTCGAAGGTGTCGAGGAAGGGAACGCGTTCGATCCTGGCGCGAAGTCTTGCGATTTCCGCTTCAAGTTCCTGGATATCGCCGAAATTGTCCGGCTCCTCGCGCTTCAGGCGCTCCAGTTCCTCCTTCGCTTCCTTCAGCTTGCCGCGGCTGCTGCCCGACAGGGCGATGCGACGTGCATGGGCCGAGCGCAGGGTGCGGACGATATTGATCCGCGACGGGTTGCCTTCGTTGCTGATGCCGGCGCGCACGGTCTTGAAGGTATCGGCCCCGGTGAGGTGGCGTTTGACCAGGTTGGGTAGTTCCAGGTCCTCGAACATGAAGTCGAGGAATTCCTCCTGGGTGATCTGGAAGACGAAGTCATCCATCCCTTCGCCCTGATTGCTGGCCTTGCCGCCGCCACGGCCACCGCCGCCGCCCTGGGGGCGGGGGATGCGGTCACCGGTGGTGAATTCCTTGTTGCCGGGGTGGACGATGGTCTGCCGGCCACCTCGGCCGTGGTGCAGGACGGGTTCGTCGATATCTCGGCCGGGGATGCTGATCTGTTCGCCATGCTCCATGTCGGTGATGGAGCGGCGGCTGACGGCCTCCTCCACGGCCTTCTTGATGTGGTCGCGGTAACGGCGCAGGAACCGCTGGCGGTTCACCGTGCTCTTGTTCTTGCCGTTCAAACGCCTGTCGATGACATAGCTCATAGACCCCTCCGGGGAGCTTCAGGCTGCAAGGCACGGAGGACGCCGCGTGTAACGGCGCCTCCGGCGTGCATGTTCCAGGCTTGCAGCTTGAGACTGTTTTACTGCGACTTGCGTACCCGCAGGTACCATTCGGACAGCAGGCGTACCTGTTTCTCCGTATAGCCGCGCTCGACCATGCGTTTGACGAAGTCGTTGTGTTTCTGCTGCTCCTCCTTGCTGCCCTTGGCATTGAAGCTGATAACCGGCAGAAGGTCCTCGGTGTTGGAGAACATCTTCTTCTCGATGACCACGCGCAGCTTCTCGTAGCTGAGCCAGCTCGGGTTCTTGCCGTTGTTGTTGGCCCGGGCGCGCAGCACGAAGTTGACGATCTCGTTGCGGAAGTCCTTCGGGTTGCTGATGCCGGCCGGTTTCTCGATCTTCTCCAGCTCCTCGTTCAGGGCCACACGGTTGAGGATCTCGCCGGTTTCCGGGTCGCGGTATTCCTGGTCCTGGATCCAGAAGTCCGCGTAGAGCACGTAGCGGTCGAAGATGTTCTGGCCGTACTCGCTGTAGGACTCCAGGTACGCGGTCTGGATTTCCTTGCCGATGAACTCGATGTAGCGCGGCGCCAGGTATTCCTTGATGTAGCGCAGGTAGCGCTCGCGCATTTCCGCCGGGAACTGTTCCTGCTCGATCTGCTGCTCCAGTACGTAGAGCAGGTGCACCGGGTTGGCCGCCACTTCGTGGGGGTCGAAGTTGAACACCTTGGAAAGGATCTTGAAGGCGAAACGGGTCGACAGGCCGTTCATGCCCTCGTCCACCCCGGCCGCGTCGCGGTATTCCTGGATCGACTTGGCCTTCGGATCGGTGTCCTTGAGGTTTTCGCCGTCGTAGACGCGCATCTTCGAATAGATGTTGGAGTTCTCCGGCTCCTTCAGGCGGGACAGCACGGAGAACTGCGCCAGCATGCGCAGGGTGTCCGGGGCGCAGTGGGCGTGGGCCAGGGAGCTGCTGACCAGCAGCTTGTCGTAGATCTTGATTTCGTCGGTGACGCGCAGGCAGTAGGGCACCTTGACGATGTAGATCCGGTCGATGAAGGCCTCGTTATTCTTGTTGTTACGGAAGCTGTGCCATTCCGATTCGTTGGAGTGGGCCAGGATGATGCCGTTGAAAGGCAGTCCGCCCAGGCCCTCGGTGCTGTTGTAGTTGCCTTCCTGGGTGGCGGTCAGCAACGGGTGCAGGACCTTGATCGGCGCCTTGAACATCTCGACGAACTCCATCAGGCCCTGGTTGGACCGGCACAGAGCGCCCGAATAGCTGTAGGCGTCGGCGTCGTTCTGCGGGAACTCCTCCAGCTTGCGGATATCCACCTTGCCTACCAGCGCGGAGATGTCCTGGTTGTTTTCGTCGCCCGGCTCGGTCTTGGCGATGGCGACCTGGTTGAGGATCGACGGATACAGCTTCACCACGCGGAATTTGCTGATGTCACCGCCCATTTCGTTAAGGCGCTTGGTGGCCCAGGGCGACATCACGGTTCGCAGGTAACGGCGCGGGATGCCGTACTCCTCCTCGAGGATGGCGCCGTCCTCATCGGCGTTGAACAGCCCCAGGGGCGATTCGAAAACCGGCGATCCCTTGATCGCATAGAAAGGCACACGTTCCATCAACTGCTTCAGCTTTTCCGCCAGGGACGATTTACCGCCACCCACCGGCCCCAGGAGGTAGAGGATCTGTTTCTTCTCCTCCAGGCCCTGGGCGGCATGGCGGAAGTAGGACACGATCTGGTCGATGCACTCTTCCATGCCGTGGAAGTCGGCGAAGGCCGGATAGCGGCGGATCACCTTGTTGGAAAAGATCCGCGACAGCCTCGGGTCGACCGAGGTATCGAGCAGCTCCGGGTCACCGATGGCCATGAGCATGCGTTCGGCGGCGGTGGCGTAGACGCTGCGGTCCTGCTTGCACAGGTCCAGGTATTCCTGAAGGGAATATTCCTCCTGGCGAGTCGCTTCGAAGCGTTGTTGGAAGTGGCTGAAAATGCTCATGACGTCACCTCGCTGGGATCAGGAAGCCGGCGCGGGGTCGGTTGTGCGGGTGCGGGCAGTCAGCCGGAGAAGGTCGGCTGATGAAAGTCCCCCAGAACACCTGAATGGTCGCTGCCGATGGCCCGGAACCGGTGTACCGGCTCTCCCCTTTTTTGGATGGCCTGAGCTAAGAGTAGTTCGTTATCGGCAACGTCAAGCGTGACGGATCGATAACAGGGGATTACCGTCCGTCGGGGAAGTGGCGCCAAGCCAGAGATAGCGCGGTATTGCGCCTCGCCGAAAAATTTTTACTCGACGTTGCCCTGGGCGACTTCCCCGGGATAGACGCTGCGCCACAGTTCGAAGCCGCCGTCGAGGCTATAGACCTCGGAGAAGCCCTGATGCGCGAGATAGGCGGCTGCGCCCTGGCTGGAGTTGCCGTGGTAGCAGGCGACGATCAGCGGCTTGTCGAAGTCGGCTTTGGCGATGAAGTCGGCCAGGGAGTAGTTGTCCAGGTGGTGCGAGCCGCTGATGTGGCCGAGGGCAAAGCTCTGCGGGTCGCGGATGTCCACGACCACTGCGCCCTGCTCGCGCAGGGTCTGGGCCTGTTCGGGGGCGATGCGCTGGAATTCACTCATGGCGGTTCTCCTCACAGCTGCAGCTGATGCGCTCGCCGCTGTCGATGTTCAGTAGGGTCAAGCTGCCGCCCCAGACGCAGCCGGTGTCGAGGGCGTACAGGCCAGGTTCGTTGCAATTGCCTTCCAGCGCTGCCCAGTGGCCGAAGATGATCTTCTGCCCACGGGTCTTGCGCTCGGGGTAGCTGAACCAGGGGGCGAAACCGGGGGGCGCGGTATCCAGGCCTTCCTTGGACTTGAGGTCCAGGGTGCCGTCGGCGCGGCAGAAGCGCATGCGGGTGAAGTAGTTGGTGATGACCCGCAGGCGCGTGACGCCGTGCAAGTCGCCGTCCCACTTGGCCGGCTCGTTGCCGTACATGCCATCGAGGAACAGCGGCAGGCGGGCGTCGTCCTGCAGGGCTTCCTCGACTTCGGCGGCGCGTTTGAGGGCTTTCTTCAGCGACCACTGGGGCGGAATCCCCGCGTGTACCAGGGCAATGTCCCGCTGCTCGTCGTAGTGCAGCAGTTTCTGCCGGCGCAGCCAGTCCAGCAGCTCGGCGCGATCCGGTGCGTCGAGGATCTCGCGCAGGGTGTCGGCCTTGCGCAGTCGTTCGATGTTGTTCGCCGCGGCCAGCAGGTGCAGGTCGTGGTTGCCGAGCACACAAACCACCGATTCGCGGATGGAATAGAGGAAGCGCAGGGTCTCCAGGGACTTGGGGCCCCGGTTCACCAGGTCGCCCACCAGCCAGAGTTCGTCCTTGGCCGGGTCGAAGCGGACCTGTTCCAGCAGGCACTTCAGTTGATCGAGGCAACCCTGGAGGTCGCCCACCGCATAAGCCGTCATGCCGGTGTCCTCAGTGCAGCGAGCCGGGAACGGCCAGGCGGAAGGGGGTGATGATGGCGTCGAAGCGTTTGCCGTCGTCGGCGACCATCTGGTAGCTGCCCTGCATGCTGCCGACGCGCGTGGCCATCACTGTACCGCTGGTGTAAGTGTGGCTGGCGCCCGGATCGATTCGCGGTTGCTGCCCGACCACGCCGGCCCCGCGGACTTCCTGCACATGGCCATCGCCATCGGTGATCACCCAGTGGCGGGTGAGCAGTTGGGCCGGCAGCTCGCCGTTGTTCTGGATGGTCACGGTGTAGGCGAAGGCAAAGCGGTTCTCGTCCGGCTGCGACTGTTCCGGGAGGAAGCGGGTGACGACGCTGACGTCGACCTTGTAACGGGGATCGGACACGCGAAAGTTCTCGAATTGCTGGAATTGGAGTCTAGGGGGTCGCGCTGGAGGCAGCCAGTTGATCAGCCAGGCGGACAAAGGCGGCCAGGTCAAGCTGCTCGGGGCGCAGCCCTCCGTCGACGCCCGCGGCTTCGATTGCGGAAGCGTCCAGCAGGCCCTTCAGGGTATTGCGCAGGGTCTTGCGGCGTTGGTTGAACGCTTCACGGACTACGCGTTCCAGCAGGGCGGGATCCTTGGCCGGGTGCGGCAGGACTTCGTGGGGAACCAGGCGCACGATGGCCGAATCCACCTTGGGCGGCGGATTGAAGGCGCCCGGGCCGACGTTGAACAGGTGCTCCACGCGGCAGTGGTACTGAACCATGATCGACAGCCGGCCCCAGTCGCCGCCGCCGGGTTCGGCGGCCAGGCGCTCCACCACTTCCTTCTGCAGCATGAAGTGCATGTCGCGGATCAGGTCCGCGTGGTCCAGCAGATGGAAGATCAGCGGGGTGGAGATGTTGTACGGCAGGTTGCCCACCACCCGCAGGCTGTGGGGTTCGGCGTCGAGTTGGCGGAAGTCGAACTTCAGCGCATCGCCCTGGTTGAGGCGGAAGTTCGGCAGCAGGCCGAACTTGTGCTTCAGAATGGGGATCAGGTCCAGGTCCAGCTCGATGACGTCGAGCTGGGCGCCGCTGGCCAGCAGGCCTTCGGTGAGGGCGCCCTGGCCAGGGCCGATCTCCAGCAGGCGCTCGCCCGCGCGGGCGTGAATGCTGCGCAGGATGCGGTGGATGATGCCAGCGTCATGCAGGAAGTTCTGGCCGAAACGCTTTCGCGCACGGTGTTGGTAGTGTTCGGACATCGAAGGCTCCAGGCCTTGGGGCCAGGCTGGGAGCCTGGCGTGGAAACTTGAGTCGCGCAGTCTATCAGGCGCCAGCCCGCGCCGCCTAAGGCTTGGCCGCGAAAGCGGCGCGGGAGGTGCGGTTCATTGACAGGCTTGTTGCGCGGCGGCCATCTGGTAGGCGGTTTCCAGGGCGACTTCCAGGCTGCCGCAGTCGATACGCCCGGTGCCGGCCAGGTCCAGGGCGGTGCCATGGTCCACCGAGGTACGGATGATCGGCAGACCCAGGGTGACGTTCACCGCCGCGCCAAAACCCTTGTACTTGAGCACCGGCAGGCCCTGATCGTGGTACATGGCGAGCACTGCATCGCAATGTTGCAGATGCTTGGGGGTGAACAGGGTGTCGGCGGGGAGCGGGCCGATCAGGTTCAGGCCCTCATCGCGCAGGCCGTCGAGCGTCGGCTCGATGACCTCCAGTTCTTCCCGGCCCAGGTGTCCGCCTTCGCCGGCATGGGGGTTGAGGCCGCAGACCAGGATGCGCGGTCGGGCGATGCCGAACTTGTTCACCAGGTCCGCATGGAGGATACGACTGACCCGCTGGAGCCGGTCGGGCGTAATCGCGGCAGCGACGTCCTTGAGCGGTAAGTGAGTGGTTACCAGAGCCACGCGCAGGCCACGCGTGGCCAGCATCATCACGACCTGCCGGGTGGCGGTCAGATCGGCGAGAAATTCGGTGTGCCCGGAGAACGCGATGCCCGCTTCGTTGATCACGCCCTTGTGCACAGGGGCGGTGATCATCCCGGCGAACAGCCCGTCGAGGCAGCCCTGGCCGGCGCGGGTCAGGGTTTCCAGCACGTAGTCGGCGTTTTCCGGCTCCAGCTGGCCTGGCTTGGCCGCGACTCGCAGGGGCGTGTTCCAGACATAGAGGCTGCCGGCGGGGGCCGGGACCTCCGGCAAACGAGAGGGATCAATTTCGATCAGCTGAATCGACAGGCCCAGTTCAGTGGCGCGCTGCTCGAGCAGGTCGCGGCTGGCGATGGCAATCAGGGCGTGGGGCTGGGCGGAGCGGGAGAGCAGCAGACAAAGGTCGGGGCCGATGCCGGCGGGTTCACCTGGGGTGAGGGCGAAGCGGAGAGGTTTCATTGCGGGTCCTTGCTTGGTGTCCAGCGCGTTGGCGGTGATTGTACCGCCAGCGAGCTGGACAGGACCCAGCGACTTACAGCTTGGTTTCGACGTAGGCTTCGTCGCGGATCTGGCGCAGCCAGGCCTGCAGTTCCTCGTCGTACTTGCGGTTGCGCAGGATGTTGATGGCCTGCTGCTCGCGGAACTTCTCGCTGCTGTCGGTAGCGCGGCGGCCCAGCACTTCCAGGACGTGCCAGCCGTAGGGGCTCTTGAACGGCGTGGAAAGCTCGCCGGCAGGGGTCTTGGCCATGACCGCGCGGAACTCCGGAACCAGGGCGTTGGGGTCGATCCAGTCCAGGTCGCCGCCGTTGAGGGCCGAACCCGGGTCCTCGGAGAAGCTCTTGGCCAGCTCGCCGAAGTCTTCACCGGACTGAATGCGTTCGTACAGCCGCTCGGCCAGACGCTTGGTCTCCGCTTCGCTGCGAATTTCGCTGGGCTTGAGCAGGATGTGGCGGACATGCACTTCGTCGCGAACCAGGGTGTCGCCACCGCGCTTGTCCATCAGCTTGAGGATGATGAAACCGCCCGGGGTACGGACCGGTTCGGTCACCTGGCCAGGCTGCAGGGCGCCGATCATGGCGTCGAAGGGGGGCGGCAGCTGGGCGGCCTTGCGCCAGCCGATCTCGCCGCCCTCCAGCGCGGTTTCGCCAGCGGAGCGGGAAATCGCCAGCTGGGCGAAGTCGGCGCCTTGCTGGAGCTGCTGGTACAGCTCCTGGGCCTGGCGCTCGGCAGCCTGGATGGTGCTCGGCGAAGAGCCTTCTGGTACCGGGATCAGGATGTTGGCCAGGCGGAATTCCTCGGACAGCTGGATCTTGCCCATGTCGGAAGCGAGGAAGTTCTGCACTTCCTGGTCGGTGACCTGGATGCGCTCTGCCACGCGGCGCTGACGGACACGGCTGATCACCATCTCGCGGCGAACCTGGTCGCGGGCGTCGTCATAGGACAGGCCGTCACGGGCAAGGGCGCTGCGGAACTGGTCGACCGTCATGCCATTGCGCTGGGCGATGGCTTCGATGGCCTGGTTCAGTTCTTCGTCGGCGATACGGATGCCGGAGCGGTCGCCGATCTGCAGCTGGATATTCTCGATGATCAGGCGTTCCAGCACCTGCTGGCTCAGCACATGCTCGGGCGGCAGCGAGGCGCCGCGCTTGGCGATGGTCTGCTGCACTTCACGCAGGCGCTGGTCCAGCTGGCTCTGCATGATCACATCGTTGTCGACAATGGCGACCACGCGGTCGATGGAGCGAACCTCGGCGTGCGCGAGGCCGCCGAGGAGGAGGGCGCCCAACAGCAGCGGGCGCAGACGATCAGAGAGCTTGGTCTTCACGTTCACGGTAACCTTGAATGCCTTTTTCCAGGAAGCCTTCGGCCTTGTTGCCCACGATGCCGCCGAGGCCCTTCAGGACGATTTGCAGGAAGATCCCGCGGTCGCCGCTTTCGTTGGTCGAGTCGGGGGTTTGGTCGAACTCGTCGTAGTCCACCCAGTAGCGGTTGATCAGGCGCAGCTTCCAGCAGCAGCTGTCGTACTCGAAGCCGCCGAAGGCTTCCAGGGTACGGTTTTGGCTGTAGTCATACTGCCAGCGGGCCAGGGCGCTCCATTGCGGGACGATCGGCCAGATGACCGAGAAGTCGTGCTGGCTGATCTTGTAGTAGTCCTTGATGAAGTTGGGGTTGGGTTGGCCATTCGCCAACGTGGGCGTGCCGTAGTCGGGGCTGAACGTCCATTGGCCGGTCGTCTGGTCGTACCGGATGGTGTCATTGCGGTAGCGGTAACCGGCATTGATCACCTTGTTCGGGTTGTCTTCAGGCTGGTAGTGGAACATCGCGCTGCCGGAGCGGGTGCGATGGGAATCCGGGTCCCAGTTGAAGTCCGAGGTTACGCGCCAGTCGCGGTTGAAACGGTACAGGTATTCCAGTGCGTAGGGCGAAACAGAGGCCTGAGCGTCGGCACGGGTGTCGGCGTCGATACCTGGCAGTTGTACCTTCCGATCCTGGAAGTAGAAGGCCTGGCCGATGCTGAAGCGCTGGCGCTCGAAGCCATTGGACTCGATCCAGCGATTGGTCACGCCCAGAGAGACCTGATTGGCGTCGCCGATGCGATCGCGGCCGGAGAAGCGGTTGTCGCGCCACAGCGATGCGTAGTTGAAGCTGGGCTCGCTGGTATCGAATACCGGGATATCGGTCTGGTCTTCTTCCGGCACGTAGAGGTAGAACAGCCGAGGTTCCAGGGTCTGTGTGTAGTTCTTGCCAAAGAACTGGGTCTTGCGATCGAAATACAGGCCACTGTCAACGCTGTAGATGGGCAGCTGGCGATCCGGATTGCCATCGAAGCTTTGATTGGCCCGTGCCAGATCGCTCTTGCCTGTGCCATCCAGGCTCAGATCATATTGCGTGTATGCGTACTTGACCTGCGGCTTGAGGAAACCCCACGTCCAGTTCATCGGCAGGCTGACGCTCGGCTCAAGATGGGTCCGATCGCCATTGGCGCGCGCGAGCCCCGTGGTATTTTCGTCGAGCCACGGCGTAGTGTTGCCGTCGATATCAGTGAACAGGCCGTCGCGCAGGTTGCGGTCGAAACGGACGAACTCGGTGTTGTAGGCGAAGTTCAGGCCGCCAGGCTGGAAGGGCAGTGCCCCGTTCAGGGTGATCTGCGGCAGGCGGTCATAGGGCGTGACGTCGGAAATGGTCGCCAGCTCATACGCATGGGCATTCAGCTTCGCGGTGTAGGTATCGCCGCGATAGGTGAGGGTGCCGCGCTGGTTGACGTAGGTGGGGGTGTCCACACCCAGGTCGGTGTCCAGGTCGTCGAAGTAGTACGGGTCGCTGATGTCGGTGTAGTCGACTTCGGCCAGCAGGCGGGAGTCCAGGCCGCCGGTGTGTTTCCAGTTGTACAGCCAGCGCTTCTTCTCGTACTCGGACATGAGCTTGCGCTCGTCTTCCTTGTCGTCGAGGTAGGCGGCGCCAAGCTGGCCTTCGCTGCTGCGGGTCAGGTAGCGGAACTCGCCTTCCATCAGCAGGCCGCGCTTGGCCATGTAGCGCGGGTACAGGGTGGCGTCGTAGTTCGGCGCCAGGTTGAAGTAGTACGGGGTGACCAACAGGAAGCCGGTATCGCTGCTGCTGCCGATGGTCGGCGGCAGGAAGCCGGACTGGCGACGGTCGTCGATCGGGAAATAGATGTACGGGGTATAGAACACCGGAATGTCCTTGACCCGCAGGGTGACGTTGGTCGCGGTGCCGAAACCGGTGGCCGGGTTCAGCTTGATGTTGTTGCCTTTCAGGTGCCAGGCGTTGTCACCCGGTTCACAACGGGTGTAGGTACCGTCTTTCAGACGGATGACTGCATCTTCCTGGCGCTTGGCGTACAGCGCGCTGCCACGGGTATGCGACTGATGCAGGACGTACTCGGCGTTGTCGATCTTGGCTTCGCCGTTGTCCAGTTGCAGGTCGGCGTGATCACCGACCACCAGGGCGCCCTTGTCACGCAGCTTGACGTTGCCGACCAGCTCGCCACGGTTCTCTGCCTGGTGCAGGTTGGCTTCGTCGGCCTCCACCTGCATGCTGCCCTGGCGCAGGACGACGTCACCGGCGAGGGTGGCGATCTGCTTCTCCTGCTCGTAGCGCGAGGCCTTGGCGGAGATGTAGGTCGGCGCATCTTCCGGCGCGGTGTCGTCGTCGATGCCCGGGCGCGGCGGCTCGACATAGGCACCGGCGCAATAGGGGCCAGCTTCGGCCAATTGCGCGGCGGTGAGCTTGTCGCGCGGCACCCAGTCGAGGTGACTGTAGTCGGCACTGCGGGATGCCAGGCCCTTGCCTTCGGCCTCGGTGACCAGGGTCGGCTTGCCGCCCTCGGCCTCACCGCCTTCGGTGGCCTGGGGCGCGACGCCAATGGTCGAGCTCACGGCGCTGTCGCTGTGCACCGGGCGTGGCGGCAGGCTCTCGGCGCTGGCCTTGGGCGAACAAGCCCAGCCGCCAGCAGTGGAAGCCTTGCAATCGAACTGCTCTGCGGCGACGACGAACGAGGTGGCTACTGGCTGGAGGGCCAGCAGGCTACCGGTCACCAGCAGGGGGAACTTTCTACGAAACGCGGGGGATCTTACTGCCATCTTATTAGTCCGGGCTTCCTGCGCGCCATCGGCCCGCTGGGCCGCACGCCTCTCGATGGGCTGAAAAAGATGCTGGATAATAAAGCATGACCCGCACAACGGCTAGCGCCGCCGGAGACCACCCGATGCACCACGAAGACCTGCGCCTTCAGCAGCTGAGCCAATGGCTGGACCAGCAGTTGCCCACCCTGTTCGCTGCCGAAGGCTGGGGCCCCGTGCCCGCCGCCACGCTGGTTCCGGCCAGCAGCGACGCCAGCTTTCGCCGTTACTTCCGCTGGGAGGCCGACGGCCGCACCCTGATCCTGATGGACGCGCCGCCGCCGCGTGAAGACTGCCGCCCCTTCGTCAAGGTGGCCGGCATGCTCGCCGAAGCGGGTGTGCATGTGCCGCGCATCCTGGCTGCCGATGTCGAGCAGGGCTTCCTGATCCTCGATGATCTGGGGCGCCAGACCTACCTTGACGTCATCAATGCCGATAACGCCGACGCTCTGTTCGATGACGCCCTGCAGGCACTGCTGACGTTCCAGAAGAGCAGCCTCGACGTCCCCATGCCCAGCTACGACGATGCCCTGCTGCGTCGAGAACTGCAGCTGTTCCCCGAGTGGTACCTGCAACGTCACCTCGGGGTCGAGCTGGAAGGCGAGCGCCTGGCGGCCTGGCAACGCACTTCCGACCTGCTGATCGACAGCGCCCTGGCTCAGCCGCAGGTGCTGGTGCATCGCGACTACATGCCGCGCAACCTGATGCTGAGCGCCCCGAACCCGGGCGTGCTGGACTTCCAGGATGCCGTCTACGGCCCGGTCACCTACGACGTCACCTGCCTGTTCAAGGATGCCTTCCTCAGCTGGCCCGAGGAGCGCGTCGCCGCTTGGCTGGAACGCTACTGGACCCAGGCCCGCGCGGCGGGGATTCCGGTCCATGCCGACTTCGCCGAGTTCCGCCGTGCCAGCGACCTGATGGGCGTGCAGCGCCACCTCAAGGTCATCGGCATCTTCGCGCGCATCTGCCATCGCGACGGCAAGCCCAAGTACCTGGGCGATGTGCCGCGCTTCTTCACCTATATAAAGGCAGTGATCGAGCGTCGTCCGGAACTGGCCGAACTGGGTGAGCTGCTCGCCAGCCTGCCCCGGGACGAGGCCGTCGCCCAATGAAGGCCATGATCCTTGCCGCGGGCAAGGGCGAGCGCATGCGCCCCCTGACCCTGCATACCCCGAAACCGCTGGTGCGCGTTGCCGACACCCCGCTCATCGAGTTCCATTTGCGGGCGCTGGCGGACGCCGGTTTTCGCGAGCTGGTGATCAACCATGCCTGGCTCGGCCAGCAGATCGAGGATTACCTGGGCGATGGCGCACGCTTTGGCCTGTCCATCCGCTATTCCGCCGAGGGTGAGCCCCTGGAAACCGGCGGCGGCATCTACCGTGCGCTGCCGCTGCTGGGAGATGACCCCTTCCTGGTGGTGAATGGCGATGTCTGGACCGACTTCGACTTCCGCCACCTGCGTCAACCGTTGGACGGCCTGGCCCACCTGGTGCTGGTGGACAACCCTGCTCACCATCCGCATGGCGACTTCCGCCTGGACGGCGACCGGGTGAGCGATGCGGTGCAAGGGGAGCCCAGTCTCACCTACAGCGGCATCGCCGTGCTCCATCCGCGCCTGTTCGCCGACTGCCGACCCGGTGCCTTCAAGCTGGCGCCGCTGCTGCGCCAGGCCATGGCTGCCGGCCAGGTGAGCGGGGAGCGCTTCATGGGGCGCTGGGTGGATGTCGGCACCCACGAGCGCCTGGCGGAAGTCGAACGCCTGCTGACGGCGGAGGCCTGAGTTGGTCTGGCCTGCCACTCTGATAGGCGCCGCGGCCGGTTTCGCCCTGGCGAGCATCCCGGGTGCGATGCTGGGTGCGCTGCTGGGCCAGGTATTCGACCGGCGCCTGAAACTGGAGTCCTGGGGCGACCTGCGTGCGCGCCTGCGGGGCGATCCGGCCATCGAAGAGCAGGATCTGCTGTTCGTCCTGCTCGGCCGTCTGGCCAAGAGCGATGGGCGGGTGCAGGACGCCCACATCCAGCAGGCGCGCTTGGAAATGAAACGGGTCGGCCTGGACGCCGCCGCTACCCGTCGGGCCATTGCGGCTTTCAACCGAGGCAAGGCCGGCAGCGACAATCTGCAGCCCAGCCTGCGCGTGTTGAAGGACGAGCGACTGACTGTGGAACGCCTGCTGCGCAGTTGTTGGCAGATGGCGGCTGCCGATGGCCGGATCGGTCAACACGAGCGCGAGCTCATCCTGCAATGGGGGCATTGGCTCGGCCTTCCGACATCCCGGATCGAGGCGCTGGGGGCGGGTTACGACATCCCCCATGGCCTGCCACCCAAGCCTGGTAACAGCTACAAGGAAGCCCTGATCCTGCTGGGGGTGACCGCCGACTGCGAACCAGCGGTGATCAAGCGTGCCTACCGCCGCCTGCTCAGCCAGAACCACCCGGACAAGCTTGCCGGCTCGGGCGCAAGTCCCGCGCTGGTGCGTGCCGCTACCGACCGCACCCGCGAACTGCACAGCGCCTACAACCTGATCCGCGAGCGTCACGGTTTCCGCTGAAGGGGGCTCCGGGAGGCGCTGCGCCGGTTACCTGCCTAGATCGAGGGGCCTGAAGCGGCCTTTGATGGCGCCTTGCTGGCGTCCGCTTCCAGATGCAGGCTCAGCCAGCCGCGAATGCGCCGGATGAGCTGCTCCTGTTCGGTGCGCCGATCGGCCGGTAGACCTTTCATGGCGATCTGGATATAGGCCGGGTGCTTCTGCCGCTTGCTCGCGTGCAGGCGACGCAGGGCGGCATCGCGGTCGGTGGGCTGGTCTTTGTAATAGAAGTCGCCGGTGGCCAGTTTCAGTGCGGGCAATGAATCTTCCAGCGCGGGCTCGTAGCCAGTGGGCAATTCCGCGGCCACCAGCAGGAGGTTGCGCACATCCTTCGGTTCACTGGCGGTGAGGTACTGCGTTGCCCAGTAGGCGCCGGTGCCATGCCCCAACAGCACGATCGCCCCGGGATTCTGCTGGCGGGCGAAGGCCAGTGCCGCGTCGATACGGGCGAACACGCGCTCGGTCTGGGTCTTCTGGATGGCATCGCGGGACAGCGGCGGAGGTGCCGGATCGGTATCGGGTTCGGCGCTACCGGCCTGCTCGGTATTGGCAGGGCCTTCCTCCTCGGCCTTTTCCGGACTTACCGCCGGCTCCGCCTTGGACGGCTCCCCGGTCTTCAGCGGGCGGGGCGGCGGCGGGTCGCCGCTGGGGTCCGGCAGGGTCACGGAGAGGGTGCTCCAGCCGGAGTCCGGCAGTTTGCGCCGCAGTGGCCCGATGGCCTCGGGCCAGTCGGCGCTCTCGCCTTCGCCGGGGAGGAGAATCACCAGCCCGCTGGGCTCACTGACATTCGCGGGCTGCCAGAGCACGAGGAAACTCTCCTCGCCGGCCTTGAGCTGCTGTTGCTCCCGCGCGGGGAGCTGGCGCGCCAGGTTGCTGGCCTCCTCCTGGCTGCGTTCTTCCAGGGGTGCCCGCTCTACCGCCGGTGCGGTTTCCTTCGGCGCGGCGGCGTCTTCTTCCGCCTGCAGCACGGGGGAGGCGGGCAGCAGGGCGAGGCAAAGGGCCGCGAGGGCAGGGCGAATGGCACGAGGCATCGGGGACTTCCTGGTCAAGCTGGGAAGCAGGAGCCTAATGGCTCGTCTCGCATTTGTCAGGCCGAGCCTTCGCATGGTTCGCCACAGCTGGAGTAAGGTATGTCGGCTGTTTCTCCTGGTTGCGGTTGGCCATTCATGATCCGTGCGCTCCTGTCCCTGTTGTTCGCCTGCTGCCTGGCGATGCCCGCACCGGCCGCGCCAAGCCATCTGCCCCTGGACGAAAGTCAGCGGCAATGGCTCGAGAATCACCCCCAACTGCGTGTCGGCGCCGCGCTCCAGGCGCCCTATGTCCAGCTGGATCGTCGACTGCAGCAACTGTCGGGCGCCAACGTCGAGCTGATGGGCTGGCTGGCCAGGGACTTGGGCGTGGAGCTGGTCTGGCGCACCTACGACAGTCAGGTCGAGCTGGAGCAGGCCATGCGCAGCGGGCAGATCGACCTGGCCCCGGGCCTTGGCCAGACGCCTGCCGGCCTGCGTCTGTGGTTGTTCTCCGATCCCTACCTGCGGGTTTCCCAGTTGCTGGTGGGCGAGCGGGAGGGCAGTGCGGCGGTGGACCTGGAGCAGCTCGATGCCACCTCGCCCGTGGCCCTGCGCCAGCCGAGCGCCGTAGCCGATTACCTGCGCGCCACCTATTCCAACCTCGATCTCAAGCCGATGGCCAGCGAGCGGCAGGCGCTGCAGGCATTGCTCGCCGAGCAGGTGCGCTATGCCGTGCTGGATGAGGCCCAACTCAGTCGCCTGTCCCGCGAGCAGGAGTTCGCCGGGCTGGCGGTGGTGGGGGATATCGGTTTTCCGCAGCTGCTGCGGGTCGCCTCGCGCAGGGACTGGCCGGAGCTGGCGGCGATCATCGACATTGCCCTGCGCAGCCTGCCGGCCAAGGATCTCGATCAGCTCCACGAGCGCTGGCTGCAGCCCAAGTATCCGCGCCTGGGCGAGTCCGCGGGCTTCTGGCAGAACCTCAGCCTGCTGCTGGGTGTATTGCTGCTGACCGCTGCGGCCATCATCGCCTGGCTGCGTCGGCAGCGGCGTCGGCTGGAGCGGCAATTGCTGGATGCCCGCCATGCCCTGCAATTGCGCGAAGCGGCCGAAGAAGCCTTGCGCCTCACCCAGTTCTCCATCGATCACAGCACCCTGGGCATCCTCTGGGTGAATTGGGACAGCCATGTGCGCTACGCCAACCGTGCCGCCGAACAGATGCTCGGCTATGCGCCGGGTAGCCTGGCGGATCGCCCACTGGCCGACTTCCAGCCCGAACTGAACATGGATCGCTGGCTCGATCTCTGGCGCCGTGCGCGCAACAGCGACGAGGGGCCGCTGAGCTCCGAGACACGCTGCCTGCGCCCCGATGGAAGCTGGCTGCCGGCGGATGTGTCGCTGAGCTTCCTGCGCTTCGGCTCCTCGGAATACCTGGTGGTGTTCCTTTCCGACGCCACCGAGCGCCGCCGCGCCCGCGAGGCCCTCGAAGAGAGCGAGGCGCGCCTGAAGGGCATCGCGTCCAACGTGCCCGGCCTGGTGTTCCGCCTGGAGCGGCCGAAGGCCGGCGCGCCCTCCGATTTCGCCTTCATCGGTGAAGGCAGCGAGGGGCTGGTGGGCTACAGCGCCAGCGAGTTGCTGGACACCGGGCGTGGCATTCGCGGCCTGGTCCATCCCGACGACCGAGATGGCTATTGGGAGAGCCAGATGCGGGCGCTGGACGCCGATCGCGACTGGCACTGGCAGGGGCGCATCCTCACCCGCGACGGTGCGCTGCGCTGGGCCGATATCAAGGCCAGTGCACGGGTGTTCGATGATGGCCGCGCGGTCTGGGACGGCGTGGTCTGGGACATCACCAGCAACAAGCAGATCGAACTGGAACTGGGGGCTTCCCGTGCCCAGTTGCGCGAGCTGTCGGCGCACCTGGAAAGCGTGCGCGAGGAAGAGAAGGCGCGTATCGCCCGGGAGGTCCATGACGAACTGGGCCAGGTGCTCACGGTGCTCAAGCTGGAGACCTCCATGTGCGAACTGGCCTACGCCGGACTTGACGCCGGGCTCAAGGAGCGACTGGACAGCATGAAGCGGCTGATCGCCCAGCTGTTCCAGCTGGTGCGCGATGTGGCGACGGCATTGCGGCCGCCGATCCTCGACGCCGGTATCGCCTCGGCCATCGAATGGCAGGCACGGCGCTTCGAGGCCCGCACACAGATTCCCTGCCTGGTGGAAGTGCCCGAACAGCTGCCGCAGTTGTCCGATGCCAAGGCGGTGGGCCTGTTCCGCGTGCTGCAGGAAGCGCTGACCAACGTCATGCGCCATGCCGAGGCGCATACTGTCGCGGTTCGCCTCAGCGAGGAGGACGACATGATCTGCCTGCGCATCAGCGACGATGGCCGTGGTTTCGATACCGGCGCCAAGGGCGGCGGATCATTCGGCCTGGTGGGCATGCGCGAGCGCGTGCTGATGCTGGGCGGCAGTCTGCAGATCGAGAGCCAGCCGGGCGAGGGCACCACCCTCTGCGTGCGCGTGGCGTTGGATAAGGAGAAAGTGGCGTGATCCGAGTACTGGTGGCCGAAGACCACACCATCGTCCGCGAGGGCATCAAGCAGCTCATCGGGCTGGCCAAGGACCTATGCGTGGCGGGGGAGGCCGGCAACGGCGAGCAGCTGATGGATGCGCTGCGCCAGACACCCTGCGAAGTGGTCCTGCTGGACATCTCCATGCCCGGGGTGAACGGCCTGGAAGCCATTCCGCGCATCCGCGCCCTGAGCAACCCGCCGGCGGTGCTGGTGCTGTCCATGCACGACGAGGCGCAGATGGCGGCGCGGGCGCTGAAGATCGGCGCCGCCGGCTATGCCACCAAGGACAGCGACCCGGCCCTGCTGCTCACCGCGATCCGCAAGGTGGCCTCAGGCGGTCGTTACATTGATCCGGACCTGGCCGACCGCATGGTCTTCGAGGTGGGACTGACCGACGCCCGGCCGGCGCATACCCTGCTTTCGGAGCGTGAGTTCTCGGTATTCGAGCGCCTGGTGCGTGGCGAGGGAGTGAACGAAATCGCCCAGCAACTGGCGGTCAGCAGCAAGACCGTAAGCACTCACAAGGCGCGCCTGATGCAGAAACTCGGATTGCACTCGGTGGCTGACCTGGTGAAGTACGCCGTGGAGCACAAGCTTTTGTGAATGTCCGACAATCGCGCTCTGATTTGTAGGGCAATCCCTACAAAAAATCCTCTCTAAGCCTTATAGCAATCTCTCATACCGCCCGATTTGCGTGCTTTGCCGCCTTCTCTAGGCTTTGGTCTACGGCAGACACAAAAATAAAGGTGCGGTTATGGCCGAGACACAAGGCAACGACATCCTGGTCAGCTTTCGCGGCGTGCAGAAGAGCTACGACGGCGAGACCCTGATCGTCAAAGACCTCAACCTGGACATTCGCAAAGGCGAATTCCTCACCCTGCTCGGACCGTCCGGCTCCGGCAAGACCACCAGCCTGATGATGCTCGCCGGGTTCGAGACCCCCACCAACGGCGAAATCCTCCTGGCCGGTCGCTCCATCAACAACGTGCCTCCGCACAAGCGCGACATCGGCATGGTGTTCCAGAACTACGCGCTGTTCCCGCACATGACGGTGGCCGAGAACCTCGCCTTCCCGCTTTCCGTGCGCGGCATGAGCAAGACCGACGCCAGCGAGCGGGTCAAGCGCGCGCTGTCCATGGTCCAGCTGGACAGCTTCCGCAACCGCTACCCCGGACAGCTTTCCGGCGGCCAGCAGCAGCGCGTCGCCCTGGCCCGTGCCCTGGTGTTCGAACCCCAGCTGGTGCTGATGGACGAACCCCTCGGTGCGTTGGACAAGCAGCTGCGCGAACACATGCAGATGGAGATCAAGCACATCCACCAGCGCCTCGGCGTGACCGTGGTCTACGTGACCCACGACCAGGGTGAAGCCCTGACCATGTCCGACCGCGTGGCCGTGTTCCATCAGGGCGAGATCCAGCAGATCGCCCCGCCGCGAGAGCTCTACGAGCTGCCGAAGAACACCTTCGTGGCCAACTTCATCGGCGAGAACAACCGCTTGAACGGCCAGTTGGAAAGCCGCGAGGGCGGCAAGTGCGTGGTTCGCCTGGCCCGTGGCGAGAAGGTCGAGGCGCTGGCGATCAACGTCGGCCAGCCGGGCGAGCCGGTGACCCTGTCGATCCGCCCCGAGCGCGTGCGCCTGAACGGCCACAGCGAGAGCTGCGTGAATCGCTTCTCCGGGCGTGTCGCCGAGTTCATCTACCTGGGCGACCACGTGCGTATCCGCATGGAGGTCTGCGGCAAGCCCGACTTTTTCGTCAAGCAACCTATTGCTGAGCTCGACCCCGCACTGGCGGTAGGCGATGTGGTGCCGCTCGGCTGGCAAGTGGAGCACGTCCGCGCACTGGACCCGCTTCTGGCGGAATGACGCGGCGGCGCCAACGCATTAGCAACCCTGCACTGTGGAGAAAACAACAATGTCGAAATCCCTGAAACTCACCGCCATCGCCCTCGGGTTGGCCTGCGCCGCACAGGCCATGGCTGCCGACCTGACCGTGGTGTCCTTCGGCGGTGCCAACAAGAATGCGCAGGTCAAGGCGTTCTACGAGCCCTACCAGAAGAGCACCGGCGACAAGATCATCGCTGGCGAATACAACGGCGAAATGGCCAAGGTGAAGGCCATGGTCGACACCAACAGCGTTTCCTGGAACCTGGTGGAAGTGGAGTCGCCTGAGCTCGCCCGTGGTTGCGACGAAGGCATGTTCGAAGAGCTGGACGCCGCCCAGTTCGGCAAGACCGAGGACTTCGTTCCCGGCGCCATCCAGCCCTGCGGTGTCGGCTTCTTCGTATGGTCCACCGTGCTGGCCTACAACGCCGACAAGCTGAAGTCCGCTCCCACCAGCTGGGCTGATTTCTGGGATGTGAAGAAATTCCCCGGCAAGCGCGGCTTGCGCAAGGGCGCCAAGTACACCCTGGAGTTCGCCCTGATGGCCGACGGCGTTGCACCGAAGGACGTCTACAGCGTGCTGGCCACCAAGGAAGGCCAGGACCGCGCCTTCAAGAAGCTCGACGAAATCAAGCCGAGCATCCAGTGGTGGGAAGCCGGCGCCCAACCGCCGCAGTTCCTCGCGTCCGGTGACGTGGTCATGAGCTCGGCCTACAACGGCCGTATCGCCGCCGTGCAGAAGGAAAGCAACCTGAAAGTGGTGTGGACCGGCGGCATCTACGACTTCGACTCCTGGGCCATCCCGAAGGGTGCCAAGGATGTCGACAAGGCCAAGGAATTCATTGCCTTCTCGGTCAAGCCCGAGCAGCAGAAGACCTACTCCGAGAACATCGCCTATGGCCCGGCCAACACCCAGGCCGTGCCGCTGCTGGACAAGGGCCTGCTGAAGGACATGCCGACCACCCCGGAGAACATCAAGGACCAGGTCGCCATGGACGTCACCTTCTGGGCTGACTACGGCGAGCAGCTGGAACAACGCTTCAACGCCTGGGCGGCCAAGTAAGCCTGCCGCATCCCCCCTCTCCCCATGGGAGAGGGGCCGGGGGTGAGGGCCCCATCGCCTCACCCTGGCCTTCGGGCCGAAAGTCCAATCCTGTTCCAACGGAGTTCGCCATGGCCACTGCAGTGCCCCTGAACGAGGTCGCCGGCCCCAGCCTCAAGCAGCGCCTCGCCCGAGCCGAGCGGATGAACCGCCTGAAGTCCCAGGCGCTGATCCTGCCGCTGCTGATCTTCCTCCTGCTGACCTTCCTGGTGCCCATCGGCGCGCTGCTCTACAAGAGCGTGAACAACCCGGAAGTGGTCGGCTCCATGCCGCGCACCGTCGACGCCATTTCCAGCTGGGACGGCAAGGCGCTGCCCGCCGAGCCTGTGTACAAGGCGCTGGCCGAAGACCTGGCCGCAGCGCGCAAGAACCAGACCATCGGCGATCTTTCCAAGCGCCTGAACATGGAACTGGCCGGCTACCGCAGCCTGATGGCCAAGACCGCCCGCGCCCTGCCGTTCAAGACTGAGCCGGCTTCCTACAAGGACGCCCTGGAGAGCCTGGACGAGCGCTGGGGCGACCCGGCCTACTGGCAGGCGATCCGTCGCAATGCCAGTCACCTGACCCCCTATTACCTGCTGGCCTCCCTCGACCATCGCATCGATGACCTGGGCGAACTGGCCCCGGCCACGCCGGACCAGGCCATCTACCTCGACATCTTCGCCCGCACCTTCTGGATGGGCGCGGTGATCACCGTCATCTGCCTGCTGCTGGCCTATCCGCTGGCCTACCTGCTGGCCAACCTGCCGACGCGCCAGAGCAACCTGCTGATGATCCTGGTGCTGCTGCCGTTCTGGACCTCGATCCTGGTGCGCGTCGCCGCCTGGATCGTGTTGCTGCAGTCCGGCGGCCTGATCAACGGCGCGCTGATCAAGCTGGGCCTGATCGACCAGCCGTTGCAGCTGGTGTTCAACCGTACCGGCGTCTACATCGCCATGGTGCACATCATGCTGCCGTTCATGATCCTGCCGATCTACAGCGTGATGAAGGGCATCTCCCCCAGCTACATGCGTGCGGCGATTTCCCTCGGCTGCCACCCGTTCGCCAGCTTCTGGCGGGTGTACTTCCCGCAGACCGTGGCCGGCGTCGGCGCCGGCTGCCTGCTGGTGTTCATCCTGTCCATCGGCTACTACATCACCCCGGCGCTGCTGGGCAGCCCGAACGACCAGATGGTCAGCTACTTCGTCGCCTTCTTCACCAACACCACCATTAACTGGGGCATGGCCACGGCCCTGGGCGGCATGCTGCTGTTCGCCACCCTGCTGCTCTATGTGGTTTACACCTGGCTGGTCGGCGCCGGCCGCCTGCGACTGGGTTAAGAGAGCCTCCGAAGGAGGCCGCCCGATCCCCCTCTCCCGCTTGCGGGAGAGGGTGGCCCGAAGGGCCGGGTGAGGGTGAGGTAACAAGAAAGATTCTGAGGAGAGAGCTTCATGCTGAGTCCCTACATGTCCCCGGTCGAGCGCCTGTGGTTCTACACCCTGCGCATCCTCTGCGGCCTGGTGCTGCTGTTCCTGATCCTGCCGGTGCTGGTGATCGTGCCGCTGTCGTTCAACTCCGGCACCTTCCTGGTCTATCCGCTGCAGGGCTTCTCCCTGCGCTGGTACGCCGACTTCTTCAGCTCGGCGGAGTGGATGCGTTCGCTGACCAACAGCATGATCGTCGCCCCCGCGGCCACCTTGCTGGCCATGGTCTTCGGCACCCTGGCGTCCATCGGCCTGACCCGTGGCGAGTTTCGCGGCAAGGCGCTGGTGATGAGCCTGCTGATTTCGCCGATGGTGGTGCCGGTGGTGATCATCGGTGTCGCCAGCTACCTGTTCTTCGCCCCGCTGGGCATGGGCAACAGCTACCTGTCGCTGATCCTGGTGCACGCGGTGCTGGGCGTGCCCTTCGTGATCATTACGGTGTCGGCCACCCTCCAGGGCTTCAACTACAACCTGGTGCGCGCCGCCGCCAGCCTGGGCGCGCCGCCGCTGACCGCGTTCTTCAAGGTGACCCTGCCGCTGATCGCGCCGGGGGTGATTTCCGGGGCGTTGTTCGCCTTCGCCACCTCCTTCGACGAAGTGGTGGTGACGCTGTTCCTCGCCGGACCGGAGCAGGCCACCCTGCCACGGCAGATGTTCAGCGGCATTCGCGAGAACCTCAGCCCGACCATCGCCGCCGCGGCAACCTTGCTGATCGGCTTCTCCATCGTCCTGCTGCTGGTACTGGAGTGGCTGCGCGGCCGTAGCGAGCGCATGCGCACTTCCATGCCGGAATAAACCTGTCCAACCTTCGCCTGCCCGCGTCCCCGTAGCGGGCAGGTGCTTTTACCTCCCGCCTCAGTCATCGGTCGAATCCCCGCGCGCCATCCATCCCGGCTACAATTCGCGCCACCGTGATTCCCCCCCTGAGGTCAGCCATGCAGCCCTTCGCCATCGCACCGTCGATCCTTTCCGCCGATTTCGCCCGCCTGGGCGAGGAAGTGGAGAACGTCCTCGCCGCCGGCGCCGACATCGTTCACTTCGACGTGATGGACAACCACTACGTGCCCAACCTGACCATCGGCCCGATGGTCTGCTCGGCGCTGCGCAAGTACGGCATCACCGCGCCGATCGACGCGCACCTGATGGTCAAGCCGGTGGACCGCATCATCGGCGACTTCATCGAAGCGGGCGCCACCTACATCACCTTCCACCCGGAAGCGTCCGAGCACATCGACCGCTCCCTGCAACTGATCCGCGACGGTGGCTGCAAGGCCGGCCTGGTGTTCAACCCGGCCACCCCGCTGGATGTGCTCAAGTACGTGATGGACAAGGTCGACATGATCCTGCTGATGAGCGTGAACCCCGGCTTCGGCGGGCAGAAGTTCATCCCTGGCACCCTCGACAAGCTGCGCGAGGCCCGCGCCCTGATCGACGCCTCCGGCCGCGACATCCGCCTGGAGATCGACGGCGGCGTCAACGTGAAGAACATCCGTGAGATCGCTGCGGCGGGTGCCGACACCTTCGTCGCCGGTTCGGCCATCTTCAACGCCCCGGACTACGCCGAAGTCATTGCCGCCATGCGCGCCGAACTGGCCCAGGCCTGATATGGGCACGTTGTACCGGCTGTTTGACGGGCGACTGCCACGCCTGGTGATGTTTGACCTGGACGGCACCCTGGTGGACTCGGTGCCGGACCTGGCCGCTGCTGTCGACCGCATGCTGGTTGCCCTCGGGCGCCCGGCCGCCGGAGTCGAGCAGGTCCGTGAATGGGTTGGCAACGGTGCCCGGGTGCTGGTGCGCCGCGCCCTGGCTGGTGGCCTTGACCATTCCTCCGTGCACGACAGCGATGCCGAGCGTGGCCTGGAACTGTTCATGGCGGCCTACGCCGAAAGCCATGCGCTGACCACGGTCTATCCAGGGGTAGCGGAAACCCTCAAGTGGCTGAAGAAGAAAGGCGTGGAATTGGCACTGGTGACCAACAAGCCTGAACGCTTCGTTGCCCCCTTGCTGGACGAAATGAAGCTTGGCCGTTACTTCTCGCTGATCATCGGTGGCGACACCCTGCCGCAGCAGAAGCCGGACCCGGCCGCGCTGCTCCACGTGATGCACATCACCGGGGTCAGTCGCAGCGAAGCGCTGTTCGTCGGTGACTCGCGCAACGACGTGCTCGCTGCCAAGGCCGCCGGGGTGAAATGCGTGGCGCTGAGCTACGGTTACAACCACGGCCGGCCCATTGCCGAGGAAGAGCCGGCCCTCGTGGTGGATGACCTGCGTGAGCTGCTTCCGGGAGGTTGCGCCGCCCACGGCGCTGCGCTAATGTCGCCGGACCCCTCCGACAATCCGCCTCAACGAGACAGAAACGTGGTGGTTTCCAGCAAGCATCGGCTCACACGAGCCGGAATGAGCATCATCAAGGCTATCGCCCGTTGGCGCTGGCGCGCCTGAATTCATTCTGGCCGGATGCTCCGGCGCGCTTGCTTGCACACCGACGTTTTCATCTCCAGGAGCCCCACGGGGCTCCCCGCCCACGAGGCTGATCATGACCCGCGAAGAATTCCTGCGTTTGGCCGCCGAAGGCTATAACCGCATTCCGCTTGCGTTCGAGACACTGGCGGATTTCGACACCCCCCTGTCCCTCTACCTGAAGCTCGCCGATACGCCGTATTCCTACCTCCTGGAATCCGTGCAGGGCGGCGAGAAGTGGGGCCGTTACTCGATCATCGGCCTGCAGAGCCGCACCGTGCTGCGTGCCTACGGCCTGAAGGTCAGCGTCAGCGTCGACGACGCCGAAGTGGAGTCCCACGACTGCGAAGATCCGCTGGCATTCGTCGAAGACTTCAAGGAGCGCTACCAGGTGGCTCCGATTGCCGGCCTGCCGCGCTTCAACGGCGGCCTGGTGGGTTACTTCGGCTATGACTGCGTGCGTTACGTCGAGAAGCGCCTGGCCAACTGCCCGAACCCCGATCCGCTGGGTACCCCGGATATCCTGCTGATGGTCTCGGACGCGGTGATCGTCTTCGACAACCTGGCGGGCAAGCTGCACGCCATCGTCCTGGTCGACCCGAGCCAGCCGGACGCCTACGAGCAGGGCCAGGCGCGCCTCATGGAAATCCGCCAGAAACTGCGCCAGCCGGTCGTGCCGCGCCTCGGTGTGGACCCGAGCCTGCCGGCGGGCGGCGAGCCGGAGTTCCGCTCCAGCTTCACTCGCGATGACTACGAGCAGGCGGTGCGGGAAATCAAGGAATACATCCTGGCCGGCGATTGCATGCAGGTGGTGATTTCCCAGCGCATGTCGATCCCCTTCAAGGCCGCTCCCATCGATCTCTATCGCGCCCTGCGCTGCTTCAACCCCACCCCCTACATGTACTTCTTCAACTTTGGCGACTTCCACGTAGTGGGCAGCTCGCCGGAGGTGCTGGTGCGTGTCGAGGATGGCCTGGTCACCGTGCGCCCGATCGCCGGCACCCGCCCCCGTGGCGCGACCGAGGAAGCCGACCGCGCGCTGGAGGAGGACCTGCTCTCCGACGCCAAGGAGCTCGCCGAGCACCTGATGCTGATCGACCTCGGCCGCAATGACGTCGGCCGTGTTTCCAGCACCGGTTCGGTGAAGGTCACCGAGAAGATGGTGATCGAGCGTTACTCCAACGTGATGCACATCGTTTCCAACGTCACCGGCCAGCTCAAGGAAGGCGTCTCCGCCATGTCGGCACTGCGCGCCATCCTGCCGGCCGGGACCCTCTCCGGCGCACCGAAGATCCGCGCCATGGAAATCATCGACGACCTCGAACCGGTCAAGCGTGGCGTCTACGGCGGCGCCGTGGGCTACCTGGCCTGGAACGGCAACATGGATACGGCCATCGCGATCCGCACGGCGGTCATCAAGGACGGCGAACTGCACGTACAGGCCGGCGCTGGCATCGTCGCCGACTCGGTTCCGGCGCTGGAATGGGAAGAGACGCTGAACAAGCGCCGCGCCATGTTCCGTGCCGTGGCCCTTGCCGAACAGACCGCCAAGACCGACGCCTGAGGATTGCACCATGCTGCTGATGATCGACAACTACGATTCCTTTACCTACAACGTGGTGCAGTACCTCGGCGAGCTGGGCGCGGACGTGCACGTGATTCGCAACGACGAGCTCTCCATCGCCGAGATCGAGGCGCTGCAACCTGAGCGCATCGTGGTCTCCCCTGGTCCCTGTACGCCCAACGAGGCTGGCGTGTCGCTGGAAGTGATCCGTCACTTCGCCGGCAAGCTGCCGATCCTCGGCGTGTGCCTGGGTCACCAGAGCATCGGCCAGGCTTTCGGCGGTGACGTGGTGCGCGCACGCCAGGCCATGCACGGCAAGACCAGCCCGGTGTTCCACAAGGACCAGGGCGTGTTCGAAGGCCTGAACCACCCGCTGACCGTCACCCGCTACCACTCCCTGGTGGTGAAGCTGGAAACCCTGCCCGAAGAGCTGGAAGTCACCGCCTGGACCCAGCATGCCGACGGCTCGGTGGACGAAATCATGGGGCTGCGTCACAAGACGCTGAACATCGAGGGTGTGCAATTCCATCCGGAGTCCATCCTTACCGAGCAAGGCCATGAACTGCTGGCCAACTTCCTCAAGCAGACCGGTGGAGTGCGCTGATGGACATCAAGGAAGCCCTGAACCGTGTGGTCAACCAGTTGGACCTGACCACCGAAGAAATGCAGGACGTGATGCGCCTGATCATGACCGGTCAGTGCACCGACGCCCAGATCGGCGCCTTCCTCATGGGCATGCGCATGAAGAGCGAGACCATCGAAGAGATCGTCGGTGCGGTGTCGGTCATGCGTGAGTTGGCTACCCGCGTCGAGCTCTCCACGCTCGATCACGTGGTCGACGTGGTCGGCACCGGTGGTGATGGCGCGAATATCTTCAACGTCTCCTCAGCAGCCACCTTCGTGGTCGCCGCGGCGGGCGGCAAGGTGGCCAAGCACGGCAACCGCGCGGTGTCCGGCAAGACCGGCAGCGCCGATGTGCTGGAAGCCGCCGGTATCTACCTCGACCTCAAGCCGGAACAGGTGGCGCGCTGCATAGAAAGCATCGGCGTGGGCTTCATGTTCGCCCAGGTTCACCACAAGGCGATGAAATACGCCGCCGGTCCGCGCCGCGAACTGGGGCTGCGCACCCTGTTCAACATGCTCGGCCCGCTTACGAATCCGGCCGGAGTGAAGCGCCAGGTGGTCGGCGTGTTCAGCCAGGCGCTGTGCCGCCCGCTGGCCGAAGTGCTCAAGCGCCTGGGTAGCGAGCACATCCTGGTCGTGCATTCCCGTGATGGCCTCGACGAGGTGAGCCTCGCCGCGCCGACCCATGTCGCCGAACTGAAGGACGGCGAAGTCACCGAGTACCAGATCCAGCCCGAGGACTTCGGCATCAAGAGCCAGAGCCTGATCGGCCTGACTGTCGGCAGCCCGCAGGAGTCGCTCGAACTGATCCGCGACGCCCTGGGCAAGCGCAAGACCGAGAATGGCCAGAAGGCCGCCGACATGATCGTGCTGAACGCCGGGGCGGCCCTCTATGCCGCCGACCTGGCTTCCAGCCTGAAAGAAGGTGTACGCCTGGCGCAGGACGCCCTGCACACTGGCCTCGCCCGCGAGAAACTGGACGAGCTGGCCTCCTTTACCGCGGTGTTCCGAGTGGAGAATGAAGCGTGAGCATCCCAACCGTTCTTGAGAAGATCCTGGCGCGCAAGGCCGAGGAAGTGGCCGCCTGCCGTGCACGCGTTTCCCAGTCTGAAATCGAGGCGCTGGCGCGTGCCGCCGATGCGCCCCGTGGTTTCGCCCGAGCCCTGCTGGAGCGTGCCGAGCGCCACGAACCGGCGGTAATTGCGGAGGTGAAGAAGGCGTCCCCAAGCAAGGGCGTGCTGCGCGAGAACTTCGTTCCTGCGCAGATCGCCAGGAGCTACGAGGCTGGCGGTGCAGCCTGCCTCTCGGTGCTGACCGACGTGGACTTCTTCCAGGGCGCCGACGCCTACCTGCAGGAAGCTCGCGCAGCCTGCTCGCTGCCGGTGATCCGCAAGGACTTCATGATCGACCCCTACCAGGTGGTCGAGGCCCGTGCCATTGGCGCCGACTGCATCCTGCTGATCGTCTCCGCCCTGGAAGACAGCCGCATGAAGGAGCTGGCCGCGACCGCCAAGGATGTCGGTCTCGACGTGCTGGTGGAAGTGCATGACGCAGCAGAACTGGACCGCGCACTGAACTGCCTGGACACGCCGCTGGTGGGCATCAACAACCGCAACCTGCACACCTTCGAGGTGAGCCTGGAAACCACCCTTGACCTGCTGCCGCGCATCCCGCGCGACCGGCTGGTGGTAACCGAGAGCGGAATCCTCAACCGTGCCGATGTGGAGCTGATGGAAGTCAGCGGCGTATACGCTTTCCTGGTGGGCGAGGCCTTCATGCGCGCCGAAGAGCCGGGCACCGAACTGGGCCGACTGTTCTTCCCCGAGCGCAACCGCGTGGTGGCAGGCATCGATCCGGACTGATCCGGCGCTGACCTCCAGACATGAAAAAGCCGGCTTGCGCCGGCTTTTTCATGTCTGTTGGAAGAACCTGTTTTCGATCTTGCTAGCTAGCGCCATGCAAGGCAAAAGTTGGCGAGGAAGCGGAGTTTACAGCTGTAAATGAGCATTCCGAGTCTACTTTTAACGCAGCAGGGCCGACGCGTAGCTGATCGTGAACAGGTTCTCAGCGGGTGCCGAAGACCACCATCGTCTTACCCTTCACATGCACCAGGCCTTGTTCTTCCAGGCTTTTGAGCACGCGACCGACCATCTCGCGCGAGCAGCCAACGATCCGGCCAATTTCCTGACGGGTGATCTTTATCTGCATGCCGTCGGGATGGGTCATGGCGTCGGGTTGCTTGCACAGGTCGAGCAGGGTACGCGCCACGCGGCCGGTCACGTCGAGGAAGGCCAGGTCGCCCACCTTGCGTGTGGTGTTGCGCAGGCGGTCGGCCATCTGGCTGCCCAGGGCGTAGAGGATTTCGGGGTCCTGCTGGGTGAGTTCGCGGAACTTGGCGTAGCTCAGCTCCGCCACTTCGCACTCCGTCTTGGCGCGGACCCAGGCGCTGCGTTCCTTTTCTGAGCCTTCCTTTTCGAACAGGCCCATCTCGCCGAAGAAGTCACCGGCATTGAGGTAGGCAATGATCATTTCCCGGCCATCGTCATCCTCGATCAGGATGGTGACGGAGCCCTTGATGATGAAGAAGAGAGTTTCGCAGCGATCGCCCGCATAGATGATGGTGCTCTTGGCCGTGTAGCGGCGGCGGTGACAATGTGCGAGTAGTTTGTCCAGGCTCTTTATTTTTGGTGTAAGGGTAATTGCGACCATGCCCGAGTCCCGAAAAAGAGAAGGTAAGCCTTTGTCCAACAGGCAATTTTCTAATAGTTGTCCGGCCAAGTGTGCCAGTAATCCGGCGCCAGCTTAACAGACGTCCCTGATTCGACAACGTGATTTTGCGACGCACCTAACACCCGTCCGGGAACTATTTGAGGCCCGGAATGGAAAATGCGCTGTGATAAGCTACCGGACCTTTTTTCAAGCGGAGTTTCAGGTGATGAAAGCACGCATCCAATGGGCTGGCGAAGCCATGTTCCTTGGCGAATCCGGTAGCGGCCACGCAGTGGTGATGGACGGTCCGCCCGAGGCCGGCGGCCGTAACCTGGGCGTGCGTCCCATGGAAATGCTCCTGCTTGGCCTCGGCGGCTGCACCAACTTCGACGTCGTAGCGATCCTGAAGAAATCCCGCCAGCCGGTGGAAAGCTGCGAAGCCTTCCTCGAAGCCGAACGCGCCAGCGAGGACCCCAAGGTCTTCACCAAGATCCACGTGCACTTCGTGGTGAAGGGCCGGGGCCTGAAGGAAGCCCAGGTCAAACGCGCCGTGGAACTCTCCGCCGAGAAATACTGCTCCGCCTCGATCATGCTCGGCCGCGCCGGCGTCGAGATTACCCACGACTATGAGATCGTCGAACTGGGTGCCTGACCCCGTATCGATGGCCGGTTGTCTGAAGACATCCGGCCATCATATTTGCGCGGCAAACTCTGGCAGACGGCGCCCGTCGTCTGCATAATTCGCCCCCTCCCAGATTCCGGGGCTCCGGGCCCCGAAAATACGACCACAATCGCCAACGCGAAGAGGTGTAAACCGTCCTACGCAGAAGTGTCGTGCGCTTCTGACGGGCATGCTCAACCACGCGGCAGAGCCGCATATGCAAAGAGAGCTCTCAACGGTGAAAAGCAAACTCAAGCTCCACGGGTTCAACAACCTGACGAAGACCTTGAGCTTCAACATCTATGACATCTGCTACGCGGAAACCCCCGAGGACCAGCAGGCCTACGTCCAGTACATCGATGAAGAGTACGACGCCGAGCGCCTGACCCAGATCCTCACCGACGTGGTGGACATCATCGGTGCCAACATCCTCAACATCGCCCGCCAGGATTACGATCCCCAGGGCGCGAGCGTGACCATCCTCATCTCCGAGCAGCCGGTGACGCCCACTGAAAGCCAGATCGAGGAATCCCCCGGCCCGCTGCCGGAAACCATCCTGGCGCACCTCGACAAGAGCCACATCACCGTTCACACCTATCCGGAAATCCATCCGGTGTCGGGTATCGCCACCTTCCGCGTGGACATCGATGTTTCCACCTGCGGCGTGATCTCCCCGCTAAAGGCGCTCAACTACCTGATCCACCAGTTCGATTCGGACATCGTCACCGTGGACTACCGCGTGCGCGGCTTCACCCGTGACGTGGAAGGCAAGAAGCACTTCATCGACCACGAGATCAACTCGATCCAGAACTACCTCTCCGAGGACACCCAGGACGCCTATCAGATGACGGACGTCAACGTGTACCAGGAGAACATGTTCCACACCAAGATGCTGCTCAAGGACTTCGAACTGGACAACTACCTGTTCGGCGACGCCACCAGCAACCTGACTGCGGAGCAGCGCAAGGAAGTCGAGGCGCGCGTGCGCCACGAGATGCTGGAAATCTTCTACGCGCGGAACATGCCCAACTGAGGCGGTTCGACTCGGGAAAGAAAAAGGGCGCCTGATGGCGCCCTTTTTTCATTTGCGGGATCAGACCCGGTAGGTGCTCTTGGTCATGACCTTGGAGAGCAGGGTCATGCCGAACTTGACTGGCGCCGGGAAACGCAGGCCGCCGGCTTCCAGGGCGCTGGTGGCGTGCTGCTCTTCGTCGATGCGCATTTGCTCGAGGATGGCGCGAGAACGGGCGTCGTCCGCCGGCAGTTGTTCGAGGTGCTCGTCGAGGTGCTTGCACACCTGGTCCTCGGTGGCCGCGACGAAGCCCAGGCTGACGCGGTCGCTGATCAGGCCGGCCATGGCGCCGACGCCGAAGGACAGGCCGTAGAAAACCGGATTGAGGATGCTCGGGCGGCTGCCCAGTTCGCGGATGCGCTGTTCGCACCAGGCCAGATGGTCGATCTCTTCCTCGGCGGCGTGCTCCATGGCTTCGCGCACCTCGGGCAGCTTGGCGGTCAGTGCCTGGCCCTGGTAGAGCGCCTGGGCGCAGACCTCGCCGGTATGGTTGATGCGCATCAGGCCGGCGATATGGCGGGCATCCTCGGGCTTGAGCTCGGCATCGGGCTGGCCCTCGGCCGGGGACGGGCGGAAAGGCTGGCCGGTGAACGGCAGCAGGGTGCGCAGTGCGGCATCGGCCTGCAGCAGCAGGCGGTCGGCGGGGGAGTAGGAACGTTCGCTGGCCATGCGGCACCTCCGTGGGTCGTCGGCGGGCATTCTACCGCAAGGCCATGATCAAGGCTTGACTGGCGTCAGGCCGAGCCTGACGGGCGGGAGGCTTCCCGCCCCGGACGGTGCTGGCGGATCAGCCCGGAGGCCAATGCATCTGGCGCTGGCCAAGCACATGCATGTGGATGTGGTAGACGGTCTGGCCGCCCTGCTCATTGCAGTTCATCACCAGGCGAAAGCCCTCGTCGCAACCCTGTTCGGCCGCAAGGCGCTGGGCGGTGTAGGCGATATGGCCAACCAGGGCCTTGTCGTCTTCGGTGAGGTCGGTGAGGACGGGAATGTGCTTCTTCGGGATCACCAGGAAGTGCACCGGGGCTTGCGGCGCGATGTCGTGGAAGGCGACGACGTGATCGTCTTCATAGAGCTTGCGGGCGGGAATTTGCCCGGCGGCGATTTTGCAGAACAGACAGTCCACGGGAATTCTCCGGCCTGTTATAAGAGGTCCCGAGTTTAACGGCGAGCGAATGCCCCGGCCAGCGCCGGCCGCCCCCCCCCAAGGAGCCCCTGTGAAGAACGACATCCACGACCTCGGCCTGGTGCTGGATTCGCGCGTGAAGCTGATCCTGATCGAGTCCTGGGATGAGCGCCGGGTACTGGAAACCCTCACCAGCCTGGCGGTCAAGCGCGGGCTCGGCCTGTTCACCTGGGCGATCAGCGAGGGGCTCCAGCGCCTGGGATTCGGTGGCGACAGCCTGGGTGAAGGGGACAGCCGCGAGCCGGAAACCGCACTCAAGCTGATCAAGGCCGACCCGCAACCCAACCTCTATGTGATGTGCGACCTGCATCCCTTCCTCGACGACGACCCCAAGGTGGTGCGATTGCTCAAGGAGGTGGCGATGGCCGAGGGCAACCACAAGCCGACGCTGGTGCTGGTATCCCATGCCCTGAAGCTGCCGCCGGAAGTGCAGCGCTATGCCGCGCGCTTCGACCTGGCGCTGCCCGGGGAGGACGAGCTGATGAGCATCGTCCGTGAGGAAGCGGCCCGCTGGAGCGAGCGCAATCGCGGTGCGCGGGTTCGCACGGACAACCGCACCCTGCAGCAGGTGGTGAAGAACCTGCGTGGCATGAGCCACGGCGAAGCCCGCGCCCTGGCGCGCAACGTGATTTGCGACGACGGCGCCATCACCCAGGAAGACCTGCCGGAACTGAACAAGGCGAAGTTCCAGTTGCTGGATCTGGAAGGCGTGCTCAGCTTCGAGTACGAAACGGCGCGCTTCGCCGAAGTGGGCGGCCTGGCCAACCTCAAGCGCTGGCTGGCCGAGCGCCAGGCGGCGGTGCTGGAGGAAAAGCCGGTGGACCGGCCCAAGGGCGTGTTGCTGGTCGGTGTGCAGGGCGGCGGCAAAAGTCTTGCGGCCAAGGCGGTCGCCGGTCTCTGGGGGTTGCCGTTGCTGCGCCTGGATTTCGCCTGCCTGTACAACAAGTTCTTCGGCGAGACCGAACGCAATCTGCGAGAGGCCCTGAAACTCGCCGAGCAGATGGCGCCTTGCGTGTTGTGGATGGACGAAGTGGAGAAGGGGTTGGCCAGCGGCGATCACGATGGCGGCGTGAGCCAGCGGGTTTTGGGCACGCTGCTGACCTGGATGGCCGAGCGCAAGGCGCCGGTGTTCATGGTGGCCACTGCCAACGCCATCGACCGGCTGCCACCGGAACTGCTGCGCAAGGGGCGTTTCGACGAGCTGTTTTTCGTCGACCTGCCGCAGCCCGAAGTCCGTGCGGAGATCTTCTGTATCCACCTGGGACGCCGCGAACTCGACCCGGCGCAGTTCGATCTGCATCAGTTGGTGGCCGCCAGTGATGGTTTCTCCGGCGCCGAGATCGAGCAGGCGGTGGTGGGGATGCTCTATGCGGCGCAGGCCCAGCAATGCCCGGCAGACCAGGCGCTGCTGCTGCGTGAGATCAAGGGTACCGCGCCGCTATCGGTACTGATGGCAGAGCAACTGGCGAGCCTGCGGGCCTGGGCGAATGGCCGTTGCGTGAAAGCCGACTGACGTCGCTCAGGGCTGGGCGAAGCGGCGAATGACCTGGCCCAGCATGCGGCGCACCAGCCAGCGCGGGGCCAGTCGGGGGAGGAAGGCGGCCAGCCGGTTGCGCCAGCCGGGGATGATGATTGCACGGTTCTTCTCCAGCGCGCGCACGGTGATCAGTGCCACTTCCTCGGGGCTCATCATCAGCTTGCTGCCTTCCAGGCTGCCGACCTGCATGTGGGCTCCGCGAAAGAAGGCCGTGCGGGTGGGGCCGGGGCACAGCACCGAGACTTTCACGCCGCGCGGACGCAGTTCCTCGCGCAGCCCCTCGGTGAAATTCAGGACGTAGGCCTTGCTGGCGTAGTAGTTGCTCATCCAGGCACCGGGCTGGAAGCCGGCCACCGAGGCGATATTGAGGATCTGGCCGCCGCCCTGGCGCGCCATCAGGCCGCCAATGCCATGGCAAAGTCGGGCGAGGGCCAGGATGTTCACTTCGATCAGTTCCTGCTCGCGTCCCCAGTCCTGGTCGACGAAGGCCCCGGAAGTGCCGATGCCGGCGTTGTTCACCAGCAGGTCGATCTCCCGCTCCCCTTGTTCCAGGTCCATCAACAGTCCGGAAACCTGCAGGGGCTCAGCCAGGTCGCAGTAGCGGAACAGCACTTCCACGCCGAAACGCTGGGTCAGCTCGCAGGCGACGCTCTCCAGCACATCCCGCTGCCGGGCGACCAGCAGCAGGTGCCGACCCCGGCGTGCCAGCGCCTCGGCCATGGCCAGGCCAATACCGCTGGAGGCGCCGGTGATCAGGGCATAACGAGGCATCTGGAGGTTCTCCGTAACGGGGCCGGGTTGGACAGCGCCGGCCCCGGGAGGTTGCTTACTCGGCGGACTCGCCTTCAAGGGTGGGCGCTTCGGCGGGCTGCTCGAAGCTGGCGGCATCGCCCATCTGGGCGCGCATCACGTAGTCCTGGTAGGCCGGTATCGAAATGGCGGCGACTATACCGATAACCGGCACAAGAATGATCAACCAGGCCAGCACTTTGACTGCACGGCTGTTGGGCGGCGGCGGCGGGCCATAGCGGTTGGGGCCGTCGGTACCCGGCATGAACAGCATCAGCAAGGCGAACACACTGCCGACGACGGGGACGAAGTTCAACAGCCAGAGCCAGCCGGACCAGCCCATGTCGTGCAGGCGCTGTACGCCGATGCATACGCTCGCTACCACCAGCGCAAGGCAGGCGGCAATCGTCAGCAGGCCGGCGAGGGCATCGGAAAGCGCGTAGCTGCCGAGGATCACGCCGCCGATGGGCAGGAAGGCCAGCATCAACGCCATGCTCCAGCCGAGGTAGCGAACCCGGCCGATCCGGCCACTGGTACCGAAGACTTTCAGTTCGCCGAATTCAGGAAGTTGCTCGCCCACCTGGGCCTGTGGCGGCGCATAGGGGGAAGTGGCTGCGCTGCCGCCATTCGAGGCGCCTTCCTGGGGGGCTTCCTGGGCCAATTGCGCCTGGCGGGCCAGGTACTTGTCGACGATGATGCCGCAGGCCTGGCATTCAGCCGCTTTGGGTTGCTCATGACCACATTTCGGGCAGCTCATGCTGTCGTTGGATGCAGCCGCAGCTTCGGCTGCAGCGGTCGCCGGTTCCGGGTGGTCATCGGTGGCCACCAGGCTCAGCCCTGCCGCGACGTCCTGCTCCTTGCGCACCTTGGCGCCGGCCCGCTGCAATGCGGCCAGGTACTTGTCCGCCTCGGCTTCCACCAGGTCGCGCTTGAGGGCGACGCTGCGACCGCCGAACAGGCTTTCGATCTTGTCGGCATCGCTCTTGAACAGGCGGGCGAGGTTTTCCTTGACGGTTTCCAGTGCCACACCGGGCATCGGTTGACCATCGAAGACGATCTTGTAGCGGGCTTCGGTCATGCGGGCGTCCTTGTCGACGACAGAAATGGATGATGGCACAGCGTAATTGCGCTGCGGCCCGCGGCACAAGCGGCCTGGCGCACAAAACGCACAGGGCTCAGGTGAGTCCGAGCGGGCTCCAGCGGCCGACCAGGCTGCCGCGGCGCAGCAGCCTCAGGTCGGCGAAATCGCCAAGGGTGCCCTCGGACTGCATGGGGCGCAGGAAGACCCAGTCGTCCACGGCGAGCTTCGTGGCGCGTGAACCGATCAGACGCTCCTGGTTGGTGCTGCGGCCGTAGAGGCTGTCGTACGCAAGCCCGGCCGGGGAAACCGGTTCGGCCTGCCAGTTGCCACCGTAGAGGTAATGGGCGCGCTGGCGATTCGGGTTCCAGCCCTGCGCCAAGGCTTGTGTCCCTTCCAGGTAGGGGAGGGCGCCATCGAGCACCTTGAGTACCGGTGCGGCTATCCACAGGGCTGGCTGGTGCTCCTTGAGCAGATCGCTGTCGAAGCCGGCGGGCTTCAGTAGCGCCGAGCCCACGGCAATCTCGTTCAAGGGCCCACTGCTGTCGCCGTGCAGAGGGTAAGTCTGACTGCCGCCGCCATTCAGTAGCGGCGCTTGCGGCCAGAGCGGTGATGCCTGGGCGGCGTGGATGAAGGCCTGGTAGCGCGCGTTGCTCTCGTCCAATGCCTTCGCCCGGCTTACCCAGAATGGGGCGTGGGCGACTTGGGCGTCGTAGCCCATCAGACCGCGCAGTTGCAGCAGGGATTGGCTGTTGGCGAAGTGCTGGAGTGCACTGCCCATCGCCTCGGGCGTGGGGAATCCTCCCCGGGCCAGGCCAATATCGATTTCCAGCGCGACCTGCAGCGGCCGGCCCAGGGCCCGGCCCAGCTCGGCGTATTCCTGCAGGCGCTGGGGGCTGTCCACCAGCCAGGTGACCTGGCGGCTGGGATCGAATCCCAGGTGGCGGGGCAGTTGCTGGTAGAAGGCGAGGGCTGCGGCGGCGGGCAGGGGCTTGCCCAGCAGCAGATCGGCATTGGGGAAGAGCCGGGCCAGTTGGTTCAGCTGCGGCTGGTGGAAGACCATGAAGCGCGTGCAGCTCAGGCGGCGCGCGAGATAGTCGAGCAATCCACCGCAAGCCAGGGATTTCGTCACCAGGCGCAGGGGGCGCTGGCCGAGCCGGGAGACCAGCAGGTCGGCATTGGCATCCAGTCGGTCCAGGTCGATGACCAACTGCGGGATGCCACCGCCCTCCAGGCGCAGCAATTCATTCAGGCGTGCGAAGTAGGCGTCGTGGGGGCGGCCATGATCCCTCGGGCGCGCCGTCCACAGTCCCAGTGCACCGATCGCCCCGAGCCCGAGCAGGGTGCGTCGCCTCATCGGGCCCAGCGCTGGCCCAGTTGCACGGCTGTCTCGCGTGCGGCCCGATACTCCTGGTCAAGGCGGGCGATCAGCTCGTCAACCGTCGGCAGGTCGCGGATATTGCCGACGCCCTGGCCGGCGGACCATACGGTCTTCCACGCCTTGGCTTCGTCACTGACCGGCTTCAGCTTCTCGCCGTAGTTGATGTCGCCCTTGTCGGCGAGGCGCTTCAGGTCGTAGCCGGCGGCTTCCAGGCTCTGGCGCATGAAGCTGGCGGGGACGCCGGATACCGCCGGGGTGTGGATGATGTCGGCGGCGCGGGCGTCGAGGATCATTTGCTTGTAGCGGGTTTCGGCATCGCTCTGCTGAGTGGCGATGAAGCGGGTGCCGAGGTAGGCCAGGTCGGCGCCGAGCATCTGTGCGGCGAAGATCTCGTGGCCGTGGTTGAGGCAACCGGCGAGTAGCAGAGTCTTGTCGAAGAACTGGCGGATCTCTGCGATCAGGGCGAAGGGGCTCCAGGTCCCGGCGTGGCCACCCGCGCCGGCGGCAACCGCGATCAGGCCGTCAACGCCGGCCTCCGCGGCTTTCTCCGCATGGCGGCGGGTAGTCACGTCGTGGAACACCAGGCCGCCATAGCTGTGCACGGCGTCCACCACTTCCTTCACCGCGCCCAGGCTGGTGATGACGATCGGGACGCGCTTTTCCACACAGATGGCCAGGTCGGCCTGCAGGCGCGGATTGCTGTGATGGACAATGAGGTTGACCGCGAAGGGCGCCGCGTCCGCTCCCAGGCCTGCTTCAATCTCCTCCAGCCAGGCGCGGAAGCCGCTGCTCTCCCGCTGGTTCAGGGCCGGGAAGCTGCCGACGATGCCGTTGTTGCAGCACGCCAGGACCAGCTTGGGGTTGGACACCAGGAACATCGGCGCAGCCACCACCGGCAAGCGCAGACGTTGATCGAGCAGGGCGGGCAGGGACATCTGGCATTCCTCTTGTCAGGTCAGAAGGGTTTGATCACCACCAGGATGACGATGGCGATCAGGAACAACACCGGGACTTCGTTGAACCAGCGGTAGAACACGTGGCCACGGCGGTTTTCGTCACGGGCGAAGCGCTTGAGCAGGGATCCGCAGGCGTGGTGGTAGCCGATCAGCAGGACCACCAGCGTGAGCTTGGCATGGAGCCAGCCCTGGCTCAGCCATCCGGAGTTGAGGTACAGCATCCAGATGCCGAAGACCAGGGTGGCGATCATCGAGGGGCCCATGATGCCGCGATAGAGCTTGCGCTCCATGACCTTGAAGCGTTCGCGGCTGGGTTCGTCCTCCGCCATGGCGTGGTAGACGAACAGGCGAGGCAGGTAGAACAGGCCGGCGAACCAGCAGATGACGGCGATGATGTGCAGGGCCTTGAGCCACAGGTAGAGCATGGGACGGTTTCCATCGGGCAGATTGCCCGGATAGTAGAGGCTAGATGGGCCGCACGTCACCTCGGCGGTTGGCCCCTGACCGATGCGGCCTTATCATCGGCAGCTTTCCAATCGGTTCTTTGAGGGGCAAGTGATGGTCAAGGTCGGAATCGTCGGCGGCACGGGCTACACCGGTGTCGAACTGCTGCGTCTGTTGGCTCAGCACCCGCAGGCGGAGGTCGCGGTGATTACCTCGCGATCCGAGGCCGGGGTGAAGGTCGCCGACATGTATCCGAACCTGCGCGGTCACTATGACAACCTCGCGTTCAGCGTGCCCGACGTGGCCACCCTGGGCGCCTGTGATGTGGTCTTCTTCGCCACTCCCCACGGCGTCGCCCATGCCCTGGCTGGCGAATTGCTGGATGCCGGTACCCGTGTCATCGACCTGTCCGCGGACTTCCGCCTCCAGGATGCTGAAGAGTGGGCCAACTGGTACGGCCAGCCCCACGGTGCCCCGGCGCTGCTGCCGGAAGCCGTCTATGGCTTGCCGGAAGTGAACCGCGAAGCCATCAAGGGTGCGCGCCTGATCGCTGTTCCCGGCTGCTACCCGACCGCCACCCAGCTTGGCTTCATCCCGCTGCTGGAAGCCGGCCTGGCCGATACCAGTCGACTGATCGCCGACTGCAAGTCCGGCGTCAGCGGCGCCGGCCGTGGTGCCAAGGTGGGTTCGCTGTTCTGCGAGGCCGGCGAGAGCATGATGGCCTACTCGGTGAAGGGGCACCGTCACCTGCCGGAAATCAGCCAGGGCCTGCGTCGCGCAGCCGGCGGCCCGGTCGGCCTGACCTTCGTGCCGCACCTGACGCCGATGATCCGTGGTATCCACGCGACCCTCTACGCGAACGTCGCGGACAAGGGGGTGGACCTGCAGGCCCTGTTCGAGAAGCGCTATGCCAATGAGCCCTTCGTCGACGTGATGCCGGCCGGTAGCCATCCGGAAACCCGCAGCGTGCGCGGTGCCAACGTCTGCCGCATCGCGGTGCATCGTCCCCAGGGTGGCGATCTGGTGGTGGTGCTCTCGGTGATCGACAACCTGGTCAAGGGTGCATCGGGCCAGGCGGTGCAGAACCTCAACATCATGTTCGGCCTCGAAGAGAGCCTGGGCCTGTCCCACGCTGCGCTGCTGCCCTGATGTCCGTCGGCGCCGGCGACTTGCTCGCCGGCGCCGCACTTCGGTCTGTCGATCGAGTCGGATCGCTTAATAGTTGACCAGTTTTCTAGGGTAAGCGGATAATGCCTCGCCTTAGCGCAGTATGGCGGCGTCGAGCCGGGAGAGTTGCAGCATGAGCGTCGAAACTTTCACCCCTTCAGCCCTGATGTTCACCGAAGGTGCGGCCAACAAGGTGAAGAACCTGATCGATGAAGAGGGCAATCCGCGCCTGAAGCTCCGTGTCTTCGTGACCGGCGGCGGCTGCTCGGGCTTCCAGTACGGTTTCACCTTCGATGAGGACGTGTCTGATGATGACACCATCGTCGAGCGCGACGGTGTGAGCCTGGTCGTCGACCCGATGAGCTTCCAGTACCTCGCCGGCGCCGAAGTGGATTATCAGGAAGGCCTCGAAGGTTCCCGTTTCGTCATCAAGAACCCGAATGCCACCACCACCTGTGGTTGCGGTTCGTCCTTCTCGATCTGATTCACTTTCCGAACACAGAAACGCCGTGCCCTTGGGCACGGCGTTTTCGTTTGTGGCTCAGGCGGGGTAGATCGCGCCGAGGATGCGCAGCCCTTTGGCGCCGGTGACGCTGGGGCGATTGGTGGGAATGCCTTCGAGGCAGCAGTGAGCGAGCCAGGCGAAGGCCATGGCCTCGACCCAGTCCGGATCCACGCCAAAATCTGCAGTGCTGCTGACGCGGGCGCCCGGTAACAGGGTAGCCAGACGCAGCATCAGTTGCCGGTTATGGGCGCCACCGCCGCAGACCAGGAGGTCGTCGGTCTTCGGCTGTGCCGCCCGCAGGGACTCGATGATGCTGCGGGCGGTGAGTTCCAGCAGCGTGGCCTGCACGTCTTCGGGCTTGAAGCGGGGCAGACGCGCCAGGTGGGACTGCAGCCAGCCGAGGTTGAACAGCTCGCGGCCGGTGCTCTTCGGGCCTCGTGTGGTGAAGAAGGCATCGCCGTACAGGGTATCCAGCAGCTTCTGCTGCAGGGTGCCGGTGGCAGCCCAGTCGCCATTGCGGTCGTAGCTCTCACCGCGCTGGAGATGAATCCAGGCGTCCAGCAGGACGTTGCCTGGGCCGCAGTCGAATCCATGCACTGCCTTGCCCGGCTCGATGAGGCTCAGGTTGCTGAAGCCGCCAACGTTGAGCACGGCACGGTTGCAGTTCGCGTCGCTGAAAAGGGACTCGTGGAACGCCGGAACCAGCGGCGCACCCTGGCCGCCAGCTGCTACATCGCGTCGCCGGAAGTCGCCGACTACGGTGATGCCGGTGAGCTCGGCGAGCAGGGCGGGATTGCCGATCTGGATGGTGAAACCGCGTGCTGGTTCGTGGCGCACGGTCTGGCCGTGACTGCCGATGGCGCGAATGTCCCGGCTCCCCAGATTGTTGCGTACCAGGAGGGCGTTGATCCCCGCGGCGGCCAGTTCGACCCAGCCGTTCTCCGCGAGGGCCGCCCGGGCCAGCTCGTCAGGGCCGGAAGCGCAAAGTGCCAGCAGCTCGCTGCGCAGCGAGCCCGGCATGGGAATGTAGTGGGTATCGAGGAGGGTGATGCGATCGGTCTGTTCGACCAGAGCGATGTCCAGGCCATCAAGGCTGGTCCCGGACATCACCCCAAGGTAGCGCGGCATCGGGTCAGCGCTTGTTCAAGGCCAGCATGCTGGCCTTTTCCTGGTCCATGCGCGCCATCAGCGGCTGGCTCATTTGCAGGAAGCGCTTCTTCTCGCTGGCAATCAGCGGGTCCGCCATCGGCAGCTTCACCCCCAGTGGGTCGACGTGCACACCATTCACCTGGAACTCGTAGTGAAGGTGCGGGCCAGTGGAAAGACCCGTCGTGCCCACGTAGCCGATGATCTGGCCCTGCTTCACGCTGCCGCCGGTACGGATGCCCTTGGCGAAGCCCTGCATGTGGCCGTAGAGCGTCTTGTACTTGCTGCCGTGCTGAATGATCACTGCATTGCCGTAACCGCCGCGGCGACCTGCCAGGACGATCTTGCCGTCGCCGGTCGCCTTGATCGGGGTGCCACGGGGAGCGGCGTAGTCCACACCCTTGTGGGCGCGGATCTTGTTCAGGATCGGGTGGCGGCGGCCGTTGGAGAAGCGCGAACTGATGCGGGCGAAGTCCACCGGGGTACGGATGAAGGCCTTGCGCATGGCGGTGCCGTCACCGCGCAGGTAGCTGGCCGTGCCCTGCTTGTCGACGTAACGGATCGCGGAGAAGGTCTTGCCTCGGTTGGTGAAGCGCGCGGCCAGGATTTCCCCGCTGCCCACCTTCTTGCCCTCGACCACCTTCTCTTCGTAGATCATCTCGAACTCGTCACCTTCGCGGATGTCGAGGGCGAAGTCGATGTCGTAGCCGAAGATGTTGGCCAGATCCATGGTCAGATCATGGGACAGACCCGCGCGTTTGGCCGACAGGAACAGGGAACTGTCGATCACGCCGCGGGCGTAAGCCGAGCGCAGCTCCGGCTTGATCAGGTCACGCTTGAAGGCATAACCCTTGGAAGTCTTTTCCAGGTGAACGCTCTCGAGGCCGCTCAGCTTGGTGCTGATCTTCTCGAGTTCGCCGCTGGGGGTCAGCTTGAATTCAAAGCTCTGGCCTACCTTGAGGCGGCTGAGCTGTTTGGCGTCCTTGCTGCTGTTCAGGACGTCGTGCAGGACGTTTGCGGACAGGCCGACCTTGTCGAACACAGTGGACAAAGTGTCACCGTTGCCCACGGTCACAGTCTTGAGGCTGGGATCGGTAGGCGTCTGCTTGGTGGCGAGGTCGGTGGTCTCTTCTTTCTTCTTGTCCGCGTCTTTTCCGGCGCTGTTCTGGTTTTCAGCTGGGTTCTCGATCTTGGCGAATGGCGAGATACCCTCATCCCCGGTGACGGATCCTGGTCGGAGGTCGTCCTTCTCCTGGATCACCATCTCCGAGCCGTTTTCCAGCTCCAGATTGATGAAGGTCTTCTTCGCCTCGACCTCGCGAGACGGGAACACCAGCAGGGCCAAGCTGAGCAGCGCAGCCACACCGCTTGCAGCCAGCAAATGGCTCTTCGGATACGGCGGCGCTTTAGGTACTGAATGCGTCATGGCGTGTGGTGTTGTTTTGGAATGTGAACTAACTGCCTAAAATATAATCAAAATCCGCCCTAGGCAACCTTGGGATGGTGCCTTCCGCTGACTGGCATGGGGCTGGGCGCAAAACTTGTAATTAGTTCGCGATCTTGTATGGTTGGTTCCCCTTTTGTCCATCCAACGGTCTACGAGTCCTGTCATGAAGTCGGTTGAAGAGCAGCTGGCGCTGATCAAGCGCGGTGCGGAAGAGGTCCTGGTCGAGTCCGAGCTGGTGGAAAAGCTCAAGCGTGGCCAGCCGCTGCGCATCAAGGCGGGCTTCGACCCGACTGCTCCCGATCTTCACCTCGGTCACACCGTCCTTATTAATAAGCTGCGCCAGTTCCAGGAGCTGGGCCATCAGGTGATCTTCCTGATTGGCGATTTCACCGGGATGATCGGTGACCCCAGCGGCAAGAGCGCCACTCGCCCGCCGCTGACCCGTGAGCAGGTCCTGGAGAATGCCGAAACCTACAAGGCTCAGGTATTCAAGATCCTCGATCCGGCCAGGACCGAAGTGGCATTCAACTCCACCTGGATGGACAAGCTGACCCCGGCTGACTTCATTCGCCTGGCGTCCCAGTACACCGTTGCTCGCATGCTCGAGCGCGATGACTTCAACAAGCGCTACAGCACCAATCAGCCGATCGCCATTCATGAGTTCCTCTATCCGCTGGTGCAGGGGTATGACTCCGTTGCGCTGCGTGCGGATGTCGAGCTGGGTGGTACTGACCAGAAGTTCAACCTGCTGATGGGGCGCGAACTGCAGCGTGCCTATGGGCAAGAATCC